>CAVJQN010000134.1:0-6448 GCA_963651635.1 Agathobacter sp. | reverse complement strand
GTCTATAAGATCCGGAGTACGGGTGCGGGCAGTTCATTTAGGATTCGAATATATACCGCAGCTTGTCTTTATTATCATGCAGATATCCCATGAAGGTTTCGATAGCCCGCCGCTTTGCCGGTGCCGGGTCCCTGAGTGATATGGCTGCTGCCTTGGCGGGAGAGTTCTCCTCCAGCTCCAAAACCACACCGTTCGGTATGAATCTGACAAAATCACGCAGAGTGATGACTCCGCCATCCCCGTGCTCCAGCATAGCTGCCATAACTCTCGGATCTGAGACAGCAGTCGTCATTTTAGGCTGTATGCCCATAGATGCAAACATGTCACGAGCTTGGAATATGTAGCCGTAGAGAGGATATTCTGCAATCTCCCGGTAGGTTACGGATTTCTTATGCGCCAGAGGATGCTTTTTGTTCACTATGTATATGTTGTCGGTATCCTTCAAAGGAAGCAGATTGAGAGCCTGAGTATCAGGCTGATATGCCTTGGGTCGATATACGATCACAGCTGCGTCGAGCCTGCCGTTGGTCACAGCATCTGTCAACTGAGCTCGACGTTTATCATGGGGCTCTATAAGCACGGTGATATCCGGATGCTCGCTGACGAAATCGTCCAGAAGCTTGAGCATGAAAAACATGGGACTGGGGTGGATACCGATCATGAGCTGAGACCGCCCGTGCTGATTGACAAGAGTGGGCAGCTCGTCAAACCTGTTCAGGACATCTCTGGAGTGCTTCATCACTATGATGCCGTTCGATGTCAGCTCTATTTTCCGATTGGTTCTGTTGAACAAAAGCACGCCCAGCTCCGTCTCCAGTTCATTGATGGATTTCGACAGTGTGGACTGGGATATGTGCAGACTCTCCGCTGCTTTCGTCATATTGGTATCATTGTCGCAGATGGCTATGAAATATCTCAGCTGGCTTATAGTCATGGATATGCCCTCCGTCCTTTCAGTAATTATACATTATTTCGGACAGATTTGGGTGTTTAATGGAAGCGGAAAGACATGGCAAAAGACATGGCATATAAAGAAAACTATTCCAATAACAAGAAAAATGTGTAGAAAACCTCTTGAAAATCATTGTCCATATTTGTACAATACCTTTCAAACAAAAAAAGGACTCAAGCATATTAGCGTGATGTAGTGCGGCAATGCCCGGGCAGTGATCGGGCAGACGGCTATAACAGGTCCTGAAAACGGGAGGTAAATGTATGAAAAGGTTTGTAGCAATGGCGATGTCTGCGGCTATGATCTGCGGCATGCTCACAGGCTGCTCGGGCAGCACTTCAAGTACGACTGCTACGACGGCTGCAGCGGCAGGTGAGACTGCGGCGGCAGAGACGACAGCGGCAGGCGCGGCTGACACAACAGCAGAGACAGCAGCAGGCGCGACATCAGACAAGGTAGTGAAGATAGGCGTCTTCGAGCCGCAGTCCGGCGACAACGGCGCAGGCGGCAAGCAGGAGATCCTCGGCATGCAGTATGCCAACAAGCTGACTCCTACAGTGGAGATCGGCGGCGAGACATATCAGGTGGAGCTGGTATATGCTGATAACCAGTCATCAAACGATAAGGCTCCCTCGGCTGCACAGCAGCTCGTTTCATCGGGCGTATCCATCGTCCTCGGCTCCTATGGCTCTGGCGTATCCATCGCGGCATCCGATACCTTCGGCGATGCAGGTGTACCGGCAGTAGGTGTTACCTGCACGAATCCCAATGTTACAGCAGGAAACAGCCACTATTTCCGTATATGCTTCCTTGATCCGTTCCAGGGTACGGTACTTGCAAACTATGCAAAGGATGCTCTGTCGGCGACCAAGGCATACTGTCTGGCAAAGCAGGGCGATGACTACTCCGTAGGTCTGTGCGAGTACTTCAAGCAGGCATTCGGCGAGGAGAACTGTGTATATGAGGTATTCCCGGACGGAACCTCAGACTTCAGCTCCTATGTAACCAGCGCCAAGAATCAGGGATGTGATGTATTCTATGCACCTGTATCCATCGAGGCGGCAGCGCTCATCATCGACCAGGCGGCTACACAGTCACTGGGTATGCCGATACTTGCCGGCGATACATGGGATTCCAACGTCATCACGGCGGCTGCTAAGGGCAAGGATGTAGATATCAGCGTCACCACGTTCTATCAGGAGGGCGGCAATGCAGAGTTCGATGAGGGCTTCAAGGCATGGCTGAACTCTGATGCTACGGCTCTTGCCAACAACAACGGCAACGACATGATCTCCGCAGTATCCGCGATGGGATATGATGCTTACTATGTAGCACTCGAGGCTCTCAAGGCGGCGGGCTCCACCGATCCGTCGGCAGTACTGACAGCACTTCCCACAGTGAAGTACACGGGCGTGACCGGAGCTATCGAGTTCGACGAGATCGGCGATGCAAAGCGTGATACGGCATTCGTAAAGCATTGCAATACCGAGACCGGAGAGTGGGAGCTCGTCAAGGAGCAGGGCGTAGCCGAGTAATGACGGCATATGCTATGCGATGAGGACATCTCAC
Organism: Agathobacter sp.; assembly: GCA_963651635.1. GTDB lineage: Bacteria > Bacillota > Clostridia > Lachnospirales > Lachnospiraceae > Darwinimomas. The sequence goes on along the minus strand of CAVJQN010000134.1, from coordinate 3,927 downwards.
AGACGATAATGTACGTCTCGCTGGCGGGAGTATATCCCGCCAGCCGCGTACTGTCCGGCAGCAGGTGGCGGTGACGTCATGTCACAGTCACAGGTTGAGAATCACGTTCTCCGGATCGCCCCGAAAGGGAGGCTGACAGGCGGCGTAGCCTGCAGGATCAGACTGCTTTTCGGGACTGTCCGGGTGCACAGCACCGGATCGTAATCGAGTAAGAGGGAGGAGCACCTATGGGTGTGATGAATACTGTTTTGCCTTATCTGCTGTCGGGCGTATCGGTAGGCGGTCAATACGCGCTGGTGGCGATAGGATATACCATGGTCTACGGCATATTGCGCCTGATTAACTTCGCGCACGGCGATGTATTTATGGTCGCGGGTCTTCTGATGGTATATCTGTCGGCATCTCTGCCGCTGTATCTGGCGATACCCGTGATGATCGTGATGACGGTGGCGCTGGGCTTCACCATCGAGCGCGTGGCATACAAGCCGCTGCGAACCGCGCCGCGTATGTCCGTCATGATCTCCGCCATCGGAGTGAGCTATCTGCTGCAGAACCTCGCTCTGTATATCACCGGCGGACTGAACAAGAACTATCCCGCTCTTCCGTGGATATCCGACCAGATCATGATACTGGGAGCGACGACCAAGCGTGTCACGGCGATCACCCCGGTGCTGACGGTACTGCTGGTAGTCCTGCTCGTATGGCTGATTAACAATACCAAGGTCGGCATGGCGATGAGAGCCGTGTCCAGAGACTTCGAGACGGCGCAGCTCATGGGCATCAAGATTAACAATGTCATATCGGTCACATTTGTCATAGGCTCATTTCTGGCGGCGGTAGGCTCCATGCTCTACTTCTCCAACTATCCGGGCGTCGTGCCCACATCCGGCTCCATGCCGGGACTTAAAGCCTTTGTCGCGGCGGTATTCGGCGGTATAGGCTCGGTACCGGGTGCGGTCGTCGGAGCATTTATCATAGGTATATGCGAGTCGCTCATCAAGGGTCTCGATACCATACTGACGGCGGCGGGAGTGATAAGCGCGCCGCTGGAGCTCTCCACATTTTCGGACGCATTTACATTTGCACTGCTTATCGTGATACTGATTTTCAAGCCGACCGGACTGTTCGGCGAGAAGACGACTGACAAGGTCTGAAGGGAGGGCGCGGAAATGACTGCAAAGAAGAACTCAAAGTCCACAGCCCTCACGGGCATAGCGGTAGCGGCACTGCTGGCGGTCGTGCTGGTGCTCGATCAGGTCATCAAGCCGACGGACAGTATGTCCATGCTGCTCAAGGTGCTGCAGAAGGCATCGGTCTACACTCTGGCGGCGGTCTCCATGAACCTGCTCAACGGCTTCACGGGGCTGTTCTCACTGGGTCATGCGGGCTTTATGCTGATAGGCTCGTATACATATGCGATACTGACGCTGCCCTCCACGGCGAGGGATACCATATATCAGTACTATGACGCGGCTGTCCGCTTCTCATTTCCCGAGGCGCTGAGCAGCGCGGCGGGACCTCTCGGCACGGTGCTGGGTGTCATCATCGCGGTGATACTGGCGGGTCTGCTGGCGGCAGGAGTGGCATATCTGATAGGTCTGCCCGTCCTCAGGCTCAAGTCAGATTATCTGGGCATCGCGACGCTGGGCTTTGCCGAGGTGGTGAGAGCTGTCTTTCAGTGGGGCAAGCTCGGACCCGTGACGAACGGCTCCAACCCTATCAAGAGCTTCGTGCGCATCAATGCATTCAAGATCAATATCGGCGATACGACCATATCGCTGTCTACATTTGTTCCGGTGCTGATATCCGTCATATGCATCGCATTTATCGTGATGCTGGTGAACTCGTCCTACGGACGCGCATTCAAGGCGATACGCGACGACGAGGTGGCGGCGGAGGCGATGGGCATCAATCTGGCCAGACACAAGAGGCTGTCCTTCTGCATCAGCTCGTTTTTCGCAGGCGTATCGGGCGCGAGCCTTGCCATGGTGCTGGGCATCGCACAGGCGAACAACTTCAAGTCCGCCATGACCTACGAGATACTGCTGATGGTGGTGCTGGGCGGCATCGGCTCCATCACGGGCAGCTGCATCGGAGCGGTGCTTTTCATCGCATCGTCGGAGTGGTGGCTGAGAGGTCTGGACTCGGGAGAGTTTCTGGGCATAGCCGCGCCGGGAGTGTTCCGCAACGGCTTCAGGCTGGTAGTATTTTCCGTAATCATCATGGTAGTCGTGCTCTTCTTCCGCAAGGGCATCATGGGAGATAAGGAGCTGACCGACCTCTTTAAGTCAAGGGCGAAGAAGGTGAAGCGAGAGGAGGCTGCGAGATGACCGGCAATGTACTACATCTGGAGCATATCACGATGCAGTTCGGCGGTGTCGTAGCCGTCAACGACCTGTCCATGGATGTCAATGAGGGCGAGATCGTAGCGCTGATCGGTCCGAACGGCGCGGGCAAGACGACAGCATTTAACTGCGTGACCGGCGTATATGAGCCGACGAACGGGCGGATCGACTTCATGGGTCAGACCATCATCGAAAACCATCCGCAGGGCAGGATGAAGAAGCAGTACGCGGGCGAGGGAGCAGGGCTGTACAGTCAGGTCATCAGTCCCACTCCGGATCGGATCACGAAGCTGGGCATCGCGCGTACATTTCAGAATATCCGTCTGTGGAAGACGCAGACAGTCTTTGACAATATCCTCATAGCCACGCACTGCCGCGAGGAGAGCAGCGTGCTCTCGGCGGCGCTCCACTTAAACGGGCGCGAGGAGGCGGAAAACCGCGAGGAGGTCAGCCGTCTGCTGGAGATAGTAGGTCTGCAGGACGTGGCTGGAGAGCTCGCGACCTCGCTCCCCTACGGCAAGCAGAGGAGACTGGAGATAGCGCGTGCGCTGGCTACGAAGCCGAGCCTTTTGCTGCTGGACGAGCCTGCGGCGGGCATGAACCCGCAGGAGACGGACGAGCTGACGCAGTTCATCGGGCAGATCAGAGAGGATTTCAAGCTGTCCATACTGCTCATAGAGCATCATATGAATCTGGTCATGGGCATATCGGAGCGTATATATGTGCTGGACTTCGGACGGCTGATCGCACAGGGTACGCCGCAGGAGATACAGAACGACAAGCGCGTCATCGACGCATATCTGGGGGTGAGCGAGGATGCTTAAGATAGAGGACCTTCATGTAAGCTACGGCGGCATACGCGCTCTGCGCGGGATATCGCTGGAGGTGGCAGACGGAGCCATAGTGACGCTCATCGGCGCCAACGGAGCGGGCAAGTCCACCACACTGCGCACGATCACGGGACTGGTCAAGGCGGAGAGCGGCTCGGTGAAGTGGAATGACACGGAGCTGCTGGGTATGCCGATAGACCGCATAGTCGGCGCGGGTATAGCGATGTCGCCGGAGGGACGGCGTGTATTTACCGATCTGACGGTCGAGGAAAATCTCAAGATAGGCGCGTATCTGCGCAGCGACAAGCCGGAGATAGAGAGCGATCTGAACTGGGTATACGGGCTGTTTCCGAGGCTCAAGGAGAGAAGCTGGCAGCTGGCGGGCACGCTCTCGGGCGGCGAGCAGCAGATGCTCGCGGTAGGACGTGCACTCATGTCGCGCCCCAAGCTCCTGCTGCTGGACGAGCCGTCGCTGGGACTGGCTCCGCTGGTGGTGCAGGATATATTCTCCATCATCAAGGAGATCAACCGTCAGGGAGTGACGGTGCTGCTGATAGAGCAGAATGCGAATATGGCGCTCAAGATAGCAGACTACGCATATGTGCTGGAAACGGGCAATATCACGATGTCAGGCACAGGAGAGCAGCTGCTGGCGGACGAGAGGGTCAGAGAGGCATATCTGGGCAAGCAGAAGGGGTGAGGCAGTGGCTTCGCTTGTCGAGGCACTCAGTGCCGAAGAGAAGCGTTAGCAC
>CAVJQN010000133.1:17158-23182 GCA_963651635.1 Agathobacter sp. | reverse complement strand
GAATGAGAGCGGGCTGACGATATAGAGCCCGTCGCTTTCGCCTATCACTATGCCGGACTCCTCGTGTATCTCACGCCGCGCCGTTTCGAGTATGGCATCGCCGTGCGCTGTATCAGCCGGGTCTATAAGTCCCGCGACGGGGCTCAGCAGAAAACGTCCGGCGGGATAGCGATATTCATAGTCCAGCAGGAGACGGGGCTCGCTGCCCGGAGTTTTGATAATGATGACACAGCTGACGGCATCCGGCAGCATTTCCCTGAACTCCTCATCGGTCTTATATGCGCACAGAGCATCCGTGTCCTTGCGTGTGGCGTTGTAGTAGTGCCTGCCGCCGTTATATTGCAGATCAAAAACCTTTATAAAGCGTTTATCCAAAAGGAGCTGCGCGTCCTCCTTCTTCATCTCGGGAATATTCATATACGTACCTCCGATCGGGATAAGTATATCACCAAATCGTCCGTACACCATATCCGAAGACGTCCGTGTAGCAGACGTATAGCATATTCTTAAAGACAATTCATACAGTTTAGCTGCTTTATAATTGGCAGATATAGACTATTGCAAATAACCTGTCTTATACTAGAATAAGTTACGAAAGCTGTTTACAGGAAGGAGGTAGCTTGCGTATGTTTGATTTTGATACACCCATCGACCGGAGAGGAACTACAAGCATCAAGTGGAATGTGCTCGACGGCTTCAAGCCGCATGAGGACATGCTGCCGTACTGGATAGCCGATACGGACTTCGCCACGGTGCCGGAGGTGGTGGAGGCGCTCAGAAAGAGGCTGGAGCATCCCGTGTTCGGATATTCCGATCCTCTGCCCTCGACCTACAAGGCTGTACAGGGCTGGTGGGAGAGAAGATATCATTTCAGTCCGGATACGGAATGGATGTTCTTCACTACAGGCGTGGTGACAGGCATCAACTTCTCACTTCTCGCGCTGACCGAGCCCAAGGACAAGGTGCTGACATTTACACCGGTATATGACCCGTTCTTCGCAGCTGTTGAAAATACCGGAAGGACGCTGGTCGAGTGCCCGCTGCATCACGAGGACAACTACTATACCATCGACTGGGAGCGCTTCGAGAGCGAACTCAAGGGCGGCGTCAGGGCAGTGATTTTCTGCAATCCTCACAATCCGGTGGGCAGGGTATGGACAGCGGAGGAGCTGCACAGGGTATGCGAGCTGTGCGTCAGGTACGACGTATGGCTGCTGTGCGATGAGATCCACGCGGACTACGGTCTGACACGTCCGTATATCCCGGCAGGCAAATTCGAGTTCGCACATGACAAGATGGTCATCTATACCGCCATCAGCAAGAGCTTCAATCTCGCGGGTCTTGTCTGTGCCTGCATCATGGTACCGAACAGGGATGTACGTGATAAGGTCAGAAATGAGTTCGACAGTCGCTGGATGTTCGGACCGTCGGATCTGTCATATACTGCGATCGAGGCTGCGTATACTCACGGCGATGCATGGATGGACAGTGTATGCGAATATCTGCGCGGTAATGTGAAGCTCGTGTGCGACTATATGGCTGAGAACATGCCTCTGGTAGGAGTCACCAGACATGAGGGAACATTTCTGATGTGGCTTGATATGACGAAGCTCGGAATGTCAAGCGAGGAGCTCACGGATATCCTCTCAGGCAAGTACGGCGTGGCGCTCGGCAACGGCGCTCACTACGGAAGCGAGGCTGACGGCTTCATGAGATTCAATATCGGCTGTCCGCGCAGTATCCTCCAGAAGGGACTAGAGCGGATGGGAGAGTTCTACAGGGATTACACAAAGTAGAAGCATAAATCGGCGGATTTATACAACTGCACAGGAAAGGAAACGACTGGACTATGGAACATAAGAAAATAGGCTTTTGGGATTGTATGGGACTTGCCATCGGTCAGATCATCGGATCAGGAGTCATGGTTTTGACAGGCATCGTAGCGGGCATCACCGGAAGAGGCGTTCCCTATGCCTTCATACTCGGCGCTATCCTCAGCATCACTCTGACCATACCGATGATACTGCTTGCGTCTACTATACCGTCATCCGGAGTAGGATATAACTCGGTCAAGCGTCTGGTGGGGCCGAAGGCGGGATTTCTCTATGTAGGCATGTTTATCCTCAGTCAGGTGCTGATAGCTACATTTGCCAAGGGCTTTGCAAGCTATTTCTGCGCTATATTTACGGGCGCCAATGAGACTGTCGTGGCGATGGTCGCGCTGGTATCCTGCACGCTGATCAATCTGGTAGGTCTTCAGTCAAGCGCTAAGGCACAGAATATCATGATAGTGCTGCTGCTGACGGCGCTGCTGCTGTTTATCGGATTCGGCCTGCCCCAGGTGAACTGGTCGAGCCTCGCTCCGACCATGGAAAATGTGATGCCGAACGGCTTCCAGAGCTTCTATACCGGCGCCGTGCTGCTCTCATTTGCCTGCGGAGGTGCGGGCTTCATAGCTGAAAACGGCGACGATATCGAGGACGCGCCGCATACCATACCCAAGGTCATCATACTTTCATCCATGATCGTCGCGGTGTTCTACGCATTTGTCGGAATCGTCGCAGTAGGCGTGCTTCCGATAGAGACGGTCGCGGATCAGAACCTGACGCTGGTAGCAAGGAAGATTTTTCCGGCATGGATGTACTATGTATTTGTCATAGGCGGCACATGGTTCGCACTGCTGTCCACTCTGAACGGAACGCTTTCATGGGTGACACGTTCTCTGCAGGCTGCTGCCAAGGACGGATGGCTGCCGACGGTCATGGCACAGGAAAACAAATACGGCATACCGAAATATCTTCTCTTCGTATTCTTCGTCATGGGTGCATTTCCGATACTGACAGGCATGGACATGAATACCATATCCAATATGGGCATCGGTACCGATATGGTCTCATCGTTCCTTGCGATATTTGCCTGCTGGAATCTGCCTAAGAAGGTGCCGGAGCAGTGGAAGAAGTCAACATTTAGGATGAGCGATACGGCGCTTCATATCCTGCTGCTTGTGCTGATGGTTCTGGTGGTCGCATCTTCGTATGTGAACTTCTCGAGTCTCGATGCAAAGTCGCTGATAGGCTGCGGTATATACATGGTGGTTCTGGTCATATATACCGTCAGCAGGCACAAGACCGTGCAGAGGCTTGAGGCTGAAAAGAAGGAGAACTAGGGGCGGATCGACATGATACAGGGCATTATTGCAATAGTTTTATCCTCGATCATCTCCGGGATAGTTCCGGTATTTCAGAAGACGCTGGTCAGCGACGGACTGCCTATATTCAGCATGATGCTGTGCAATGCAGTCACGATGGAGCTTTCGACGCTGCTTATCGCAAGGCTGCGCAACCATTCCATGAAGGTGACGCGGCAGCAGTTTTTGCAGGCGATGCTGATGGGTCCCGCGGGTACGTTCGTCATCACCGCGATGCTCAACTATGCCTACCAGTATATCTCGGTCGGCACAGCCACCATGCTCAACTATTTCTATCCGACGGTGACATGCCTGATCATGGGACTGGTATTCAAGCAGAAATTCACGAAGCTGTCGGTGGCTGCCATCGTGATATCGATCGCAGGTGTGCTCTTTCTGGCGGGCAAGCCGGGAGAGCTCGCGATACAGGGCGTGCTGCTGGCATTTGGCTCGGCGCTGCTGTACGGCGCATATCTGGCAGCCAATGAGAAGGGCTCGGTCAATGACCTGCCTCTGGAGGTGAAGATATTTTATACATCGCTTCCGAGTCTGCTGATAGTGAGCGTGCTGGCACCGGCGACGGGCAATCTGGCACTGCCTGTCGGAGCCAAGAGCTGGATACTGCTGCTCTTCAATACGCTGCTGGGAGCGCTGCTGAGCTCATTTCTGTTCCTGTACGGGATCAAGAAGCTGGGCGCTTCGACGAGCTCGTTTCTGTCGATGATCACGCCGGTGATAAGCGTGATTGTCAGCGCAGTGGTCTTCAAGGAGGCATTGACACCGGCTATGGTGGCAGGAGGTGTGATGCTGCTGATGAGCGGGGTACTGATCACGATAGACAAGATCAGGAGAACGAGAGACATACAATAGATGCAGTTCATTGCTTCGGGCAATCAGGCTGTGTCTGCGAGGGGAGGAGCTGGGAGACAGCTCCTCCCTTGATTTTTTAAATGCTGGTCATCGCGGATTCCTGTGGTAGAATATGGACGATGCGGGGAGGAATGTCATGCAGGTGGTACAGGGAAGAACACTTTATCTGCAGGTGGCAGAATATATAAAGGCAAGGATCGTGCAGGGCATATATCGCAATGGCGACAGGATACCGAGCGAGAGTGAGCTGATGAAAGCGCTGAACGTGGGGCGCGTGACGGTGAGGAGCGGGCTCAAGCTCTTATCTGACGAGGGCTATATCTACGCGGTCAAGGGCAAGGGCTGCTTTGTAGGAATCGACTACACGGAGATGCACGAGGACAGCGAGGCGAAGGAGTTCGAGCGTCGCTTCATGGAGTCTACGCAGCTGCGCCTGATACTGGAGCCGGAGATCGCCAGACAGGTCGCATTGCATGCGGACAGTGAGGCGAAGGCAGCCATACGCGCATCGGTGGATCCGGAGATGCATACTCAGGCGGATTTTCACAGCGCTCTGATAGCCGCGTACGGCAACAGCATCGTCCGTGATGTCTTCAGCAGACTGTATGAGCTGGAGACGGAGCCCAGACAGATACCGCTGAATCTCCCGTACAAGCAGAAGGACTTTTTCCGTCAGTCGGACGAGCATCATCGCGCAATCATAGATGCGATAGATGCCGGCGACGGAGACCGGGCATATACGGTCATGAAGGAGCATCTGACATATGTGGGCGAGAGATACAGGAGCTTTTTCAGGTATATGTAAGCGGTCGAGGTGTAGTGTGCGTGTGCATCGGCGGACGGAGCCTTCTGTCTCTGTTGAAAACGAGGAAATAAGGATATGTACGACATCAGCTTCCCCCATCTGGGGATCGTGATAGAGCATCTGCGCAGAAGCGTGAGCGTGGGCGGATTTGAGATAGCATTTTACGGAATCATCATAGGCACTGGCATGCTCATCGCCATGTATATGATATGCCGGGACGCGGCAAGACTGGGCGACGACCCGGACGCGTATACGGACGCAGGTATGCTGGCGATAGTGGCGGGGATCATATGCGCCAGAGCCTACTATGTCCTTTTCTCCTGGGAGATGTATAAGGACGATCTGATACAGATATTCAATATCCGCGGAGGCGGGCTGGCTATCTACGGCGGTGTGATAGGCGGCCTCGGCGCCATATACATATATTCAAAGGTCAAAAAAAAGAGCTTTTGGCGGATGTGCGATCTCATCATGCCGGGTGTACTGGTAGGTCAGATCATGGGACGCTGGGGCAATTTCTTCAACTGTGAGGCATTCGGCGCATATACGGACAGTCTGCTCGCCATGCGCATTAGGCTGGCGCTGGTCGGGCAGAATATGCTCGACACCGATGTGCTCTCGCACGTGATAGCGGAGAACGGAACGGAATATATCCAGGTGCATCCGACATTTTTCTATGAGTCTGTGCTCAACCTGTGCCTGCTGTGCTATATGCGGCATCATCGCAGGAGGCAGAGGTTCGAGGGCGAGCTGTTCTGGACATATATAGGCGGATACGGTCTGATACGCGCGGCGGTAGAGGGGCTGCGCACGGACTCGCTCATGATAGCCGGAACCGGGATACGCGTCAGCCAGCTGCTGGCGGCGGCTTGTGTGCTGACGGCGGCGGTGATGATATACCGGGGATATGCGCGGGCGGCAGTCTCAGGCATGAAATACAGTGCGGACTATACAGAAAAATGAGAAAAATGTGCCCCGGTTTTGCCCGGCACACAATATCTGGTAGAGCTAACGAAAACTTGAAAAATATCTTAAAACAGGCAATCCGAAAGGGTTGCTTTTTTGATACCCGTGGGGTATAGTTGTGGCACAAAGTGACGGAAAGTGGTTTTTGGTGGGAGAATAAGTCCAAATCAGCCACATTATCGGCATCACGGGAGAT
>CAVJQN010000133.1:0-17107 GCA_963651635.1 Agathobacter sp. | reverse complement strand
CATTATCGGCATAACGGAGGATGAGCCGTTATCCGGGGAGATCGTTCATTTAATGAAGACTTTCATGGGAGAGTACAACAACAAGGTTGACGCGAAGGGACGTATCATCGTGCCTTCCAAATTCCGTGAAAAGCTCGGAGATACCTTCGTAGTGACGAAGGGCTTTGACAACTGTCTTTATGTATATGACATGGACAACTGGGAGGGCATACAGACCAAGCTGGAGCAGATGCCGATGCTGACTGCCGATGCCAGAACCGTCCGGAGGATGCTGATAGGCTCTGCCGCCGAGGCGGAGGCTGACGGCAACGGGAGGATACTGATCCCCGCACCGCTGAGAGCATATGCGGGTATAGACAAGGAAGCCGTGCTGATAGGCAATATAGATCATGTGGAGATATGGAACAGGGAGCGCTGGAACGCCGCACAGGATATAAATGCGGACGAGGCGGCAGAGAAGCTCTACGGAGCGGGTATCGTCATATGACATTCTCACACAGATCCGTACTGCTGGACGAGGTGATAGGCTCACTGAACATCAAGCCCGACGGCATATACGTCGACGGAACGCTGGGCGGCGCGGGACACGCGTCCGCGGTCTGTGAGAGGCTGAGCGCCGGAGGGAGACTGATCGGGATAGATCAGGATGCAGATGCCATAGAAGCATCAAAACAGAGACTGTCGGTCTATGAAGGTCGCTGCACCGTCACGATCGTCAGGGATAACTATCGGAACATGCGCTCGATACTGGACGATCTGGGGATAGAGACCGCGGACGGCATATATCTGGATCTGGGGGTCTCCTCGTATCAGCTCGATACGCCCGAGAGAGGCTTTACCTACAGAGAGGACGTGCCGCTGGACATGCGGATGGATGACAGAAATCCGATGACAGCCGCCGATATAGTCAATACATACAGCCAGCAGGAGCTGGCGAGGGTCATACAGGAGTACGGCGAGGACAGATTCGCAAGGAATATAGCCAGGCATATATGCATCGAGAGAGAGAAGTCTCCCATCGAGACGACAGGCAGACTGGCGCGTATCGTGCAGGAAGCCATACCGATGAAGATGCGCCTGACGGGAGGACATCCCGCCAAGAGAACATTTCAGGCGATACGCATAGAGTTAAACGGTGAGCTGGATGTGCTTAAAGAGTCGCTGAGCACCATGATAGACAGCCTCGCACCGGGCGGGAGACTGGCGGTGATCACATTTCACTCGCTGGAGGATCGCATAGTCAAGGAGGCATTTAGGACGGCGGCGAACCCGTGCATCTGCCCGAAGAACTTTCCTGTATGCACATGCGGGAGAGTGAGCCGGGGACGGGCGGTCACAAGTAAGCCGATAGTGCCGTCGCAGCAGGAGCTGGAGGATAATCCGAGGTCGGCAAGTGCGAAGCTGAGGGTATTTGAACGGACATGAGCAGATACAGAGACGCCAACTACATATACGGAAATGCGGCACTCAGGCAGGCGCCGAACTACGGCTATGAGCTGCCGGAGAGGCTCGATGAGGGGCGCGAGAGGGCAGACGGCTACGAGAGAGCCAGACGCAGGAACGAGAGCAGGAGCAGAGCCAAGAGCAGCGCGCTCACGATCAACCGCTTTTCTCTGGTGGTGCTGTCGGTGGCGGCGGTGTTCTGTCTGGCGATATGCTGCAACTATCTGAGGGTGCAGTCCTCCGTGACATCCAAGATGAAGAGGATAGAGTCCATGGAGTCCAAGGTCGAGAAGCTCAGAAATGAGAACGACGCGCTGGAGACCCGGATCAATGTCTATGTAAATCTGGACAATGTCTACGAGATCGCGACGCAGGAGCTTGGGATGGTCTACGCAAGTAAGGATCAGGTTATCACCTATGACAAGACCGAAAGCGAGTATGTAAGGCAATATGAGGACATCCCGAAATAACAGCAGAAAAAATATAGATCAGATATCAAGCAAGCTGGCGATCACCATGGGGCTGATAACGCTGGCTTTGTTTGGTCTTATAGTGCATCTGTACAATATACAGGACGAGAACTCGGTAGAGTACAACAAGAGGATCCTGTCGCAGCAGAGATATGACTCCCGGGAGATACCTGCGAGACGCGGAGATATCACCGACAGAAACGGCACATATCTGGCTACCAGCAACAAGGTATATAATCTCATCCTCGACCCCTCGCAGATCAACTCCAATCAGGAGGATTATCTGGAGCCGACGGTGGCGATGATAAGCTCAGTGTTCGGATATGACGCGCAGGATCTGAAAAACACCATCTACTCGCGCCCTGACAGTCAGTATGTGCGCTATGCCAAGGCGCTCTCGTATGACGACAAGCAGCGCTTCGACGATGAGAAGGCGAAGGCAAACGAGGCATATCGCAAGGCGGGAGATACACGCCGCGTCTACGGGGTGTGGTTCGAGGAGTCCTACAGCCGCTACTATCCCAACAACAGCCTCGCCTGCAATGTGATAGGCTTTGCCTACGGCGAGAACAGCGAGGGCTCGGGAGGCATAGAGCAGTACTACAATGATATACTGGTGGGAACATCGGGACGTGAGTACGGATATCTCAACGAGGATTCCAATCTGGAGAGGGTGATCAAGCCGTCCTCCGACGGAGACACGATAGTCTCGACCATCGATGTGAATATACAGACCGTCGTCGAGAAATATATCGCGCAATGGGAGCAGGAGATGGGCAGCAAGACTGCCGCCGTGATAGTCATGGATCCGAACAACGGAGAGGTGCTGGCGATGGCATCAAACCGCAGATACGATCTCAACAACCCGCGTGATATCAGCGCCTACTATACTCAGGAGGAGCTGGAGGCGATGACCGACAAGGAGCTGGGCGACGCGTGGAACAGCATATGGCGCAACTTCTGCGTCAGCGATACCTTCGAGCCGGGCTCGACCTCCAAGATATTCACAGTAGCGGCGGCGCTGGAGGAGGGAAGCATATCCGGAAGCGAGACCTATCTGTGCGACGGTTTTCAGGAGGTCGGAGGCTGGACCATCAAGTGCTCCAAGAACTCGGGACATGGTATACTGACGGTCGAGGAGGGGCTCATGCAGTCCTGCAACGACGTGATGATGCAGATAGTGGCGGGTCTCGGCACGGACAAGTTCTGCAAGTTCATGTCGATATTCGGCTTCGGCAGCAAGACGGGCATAGATCTGCCGGGCGAGGCGGATACCAGCGCGCTTGTCTACAAGGCGGCGGATATGGGTCCTACGGATCTGGCGACGAACTCCTTCGGACAGAACTTCAACTGCACGATGCTGCAGATGGCGGCGGCGTACTGCTCCGTCATCAACGGCGGCACGTACTATACACCTCACGTGGTCAAGCAGATACTCAACTCCGACGGCTCTCTGCTGGAGGAGGTCACTCCGCAGCAGGTGACTCAGACGGTCTCGGCGAAGACGAGCAGCTTCATCAAGCATGCACTTCAGAGAACCGTGGACGAGGGCACGGGCTCTGCGGCAAAGATAGCGGGATATACGGTAGGCGGCAAGACGGGTACGGCGGAGAAGTACCCGCGTGAGCTCAAAAACTATGTAGTCTCATTCTGCGGCTTCGCACCGGCGGATGATCCGCAGGTGCTTTGCTATGTAGTAGTGGACGAGCCGCATACGGACGATCAGGCACATTCGTCATATGCGAGCAATATATTCAAAAATATAGTGCAGGATATACTCCCGTATATGAATATATTCAGCGATGATGACAGTGCCGCAGGCGCAGCTACGCAGACGCAGACTCAGTCGGGCAGCGGAGCTGAGCAGACATCGGGCGCTGAAGAGACGGGCGCAGGCAGTGCAAATGCCGGAGGCGGAGCAGCGGGCGGCAGTGGAAGCACAGGCAGCTCATCATCCGAAAGCACAGGATCGGGCAGCTCATCAAGCTCAGGGTCGGGTACTGCGGGATCGGGCAGCTCGGGAAGTGCAGGCTCAGGCAATAGCGGGTCTTCATCAAACGGTTCGGGCACAAATGCAGGCTCCGGTGCATCCGGCGGCTCAGGCACAGGCACGGGAGGCACGGCGCCGCCCGCAGGCGAGCCGGGAGCGGGAGTAGAACCCGTACCGGGTCAGCCGGAGGAACCGGTGAGAAGGTACGATCAGGAAGAAATCGTGGAGACAGTGCCGAATATAGAAGGAGTCGAGATGGCACTGCCGGGGGCGCCTCCGGGAGCACAGACGATAGAGGTCGCTCCGGTGCCCACATTGACACAGTAAAGAGGAAACGATGCTAAAGGATACTATCATAGCCTATCTGATAGGCTTCGGGCTGTGCGCCGCGGCATGTCCGCTGTGCCTGCCCCTGCTTCATAAATTAAAATTCGGGCAGTATATACGCGACGAGGGACCGCAGTCACACAAGGCCAAGAGCGGCACGCCCACCATGGGCGGTGTGACCTTCATACTGTCGTCACTGATAGCCGCGCTGCCTTTCTTCGGCAGATATCCGAGGATCATCCCCGTGATGCTCTTCATGCTGGTATACGGATGCATCGGCTTTGCCGACGACTATCTCAAGATCGTTAAAAAACGCAACGAGGGACTGAAGGTCAAGGAGAAGCTGGCTGTCCAGATAGCCGTGACGGCGGCGCTTGCCGTATATCTGTATATCCATCCCGAGATCGGCAGCGACATGCTCATCCCCTTTACGGGTGATATGGAGAGCGGGAAGTATCTGAGACTGGGTATACTGTATATACCGGCGGTATTTGTCATAGTCCTTGGTACTGATAATGGAGTGAACTTCACCGACGGGCTGGACGGACTGTGCAGCAGCGTGACCATAGCGGTGGCTGTATTTTTCGCTGCGGCATCGGCTCTGGCAGGAGCGCATACGGCGCCTGCGGCAGGAGCGCTGGCAGGCTCGCTGAGTGCATTTCTCATGTTCAATGCCTACCCGGCGAAGATGTTCATGGGAGATACGGGATCGCTGGCTCTGGGAGGCTTCGTGGCGGCATATGCGCTGGTGACGAGACTGCCTCTGTTTATACCGGCGGCGGGCTTTGTATATTTCTTCGAGGCTCTGTCCGTGATCATGCAGGTCACGTATTTCAAGGCAACTCACGGAAAGAGGATATTTAAGATGTCGCCCATCCATCACCACTTTGAGCTGTGCGGATGGAGCGAGACGAGGATAGTGACGGTATTTACGGCGGTGACGGTCATACTGTCGCTGCTGGCATATCTGGGGATGATGTGATACCTGCGCACGTGAAGTACGTGGGAGTAGATTAAAGCGCATGGAAGTGCGCGGCGGCGGGAGCGCGAGCCGTATACGGGTGCGGCAGAACGGAGATGAGATGGCAGATACAGTGATGGTGGCGGGAGCAGGCAAGAGCGGCATGGCGGCGGCGCATATGCTGCTGAAGCTGGGCGGCGCGGTGCTGCTATACGACAGCAATGCGGATCTGGATGCAGATAAGATACGGGCGGGCTTTGATAAGGACGCGGATATCAGGATAGTGCTGGGTGAGCTGCGCGAGGCAGACCTGAAGGGCATCACGCTGTGCATCATCAGTCCGGGGATACCGCTGGATGCTGACTTCGTGGATGTACTGGACAGATGCGAGGTGGCGATATGGAGCGAGATACAGCTGGCATATTCCAAGGACAGGGGGCAGGTCGTCGCCATCACAGGAACGAACGGCAAGACCACCACTACGACGCTGACCGGCGAGCTCATAAAGAGAAAGTATCCGGAGACATATGTGGTGGGCAATATCGGTCTGCCGTATACCGAGACCGCGCTCATGAGCAGTGAGCACTCCATGACCGTGCTGGAGGTATCGAGCTTCCAGCTGGAGACCATAGCGGACTTTCGCCCGCATGTGAGCGCCATACTCAATATCACTCCCGACCATCTTAACCGTCATCATACGATGGAGAACTACATCCGCGTCAAGGAGGATATCGCCTCCAATCAGACCAAGGACGACTATATCGTGCTCAACTACGAGGACGAGGTGCTCAGAGAGTTCGGACGGAGCAAGGAGCTCAAGCCCCGGGTGATATATTTCTCAAGCCTGCATGAGCTGGACGAGGGCATATTCCTGCGGGGAGAGGATATCATCGTCAAAAGAGGCGGTCAGGAGACAGTAGTGCTGACTACAGGCGAGCTGCAGATACTTGGCAGACATAATCACGAAAATGCGATGGCAGCCATAGCTATGGCTATGTGCTGCGGTGTCGATATGGAGGATATACGCGCCGGACTGCGCGAGTTTAAGGCGGTGGAGCATCGGATAGAATTTGTCCGCGACAGGGGCGGAGTGAAGTTCTACAACGACTCAAAGGGGACGAATCCCGACGCCGCCATCAAGGCGATACAGAGTATGCCGGGCAGGATAGTTCTCATCGCCGGGGGATATGATAAGAACTCGGAGTATGACGAGTGGATAGAGTCATTTGACGGAAGGGTCAAGGAGCTGATACTGATGGGGCAGACGCGCGAGGCGATAGAGCGCTGTGCCAGAGCGCACGGCTTTGGCAATATCGTCTTCGTCGATGATATGGAGGAGGCGGTCAGGACGGCATATTCCTATGCCGATATGGGTGACTGCGTCCTGCTCTCGCCGGCATGCGCCAGCTGGGGGATGTTCAAAAACTATGAGGAAAGGGGACGCATCTTCAAGGAATGCGTCATGAATCTGTGATATGGCAGACAGGTCGTCCGGCAAGGTCAAAACAAAACGCTTCTATGACTACAGTCTGGTATTTATCATCATCATACTGCTGGTATTCGGTCTGATGATGATATATTCGGCGAGCTCATACAGAGCGCAGGACAAGTTCGGGGATCCGATGTATTTTCTCAAGCGTCAGGCGGTGATCGCACTGGGAGGTCTCATCTGCATGTTCCTGATCTCGATGGTTGACTACCACAGGTGGCTGAACATCTCGGTATTTGTATATGGTTTTTCCGTCCTGCTTGTGATAGCGGTGCTGTTCATCGGAACAGAGGCGAATGGTCAGAAAAGATGGATCTCGGTGGGCAGATTTATTTCCTTTCAGCCTGCGGAGGTCGCTAAGATAGGACTTATCATGTTTCTGTCGGTCATGATCACCAATATGGGAGATGAGATAGATACAGCGCGCGGGCTGCTGAAGGTGGGAGGAACGGCATTACTTCTTGCCGGTTTTGTCATCGCGAACAATCTGAGCTCAGGCATCATCATACTGGGTATAGGCGCTGTCATGGCCTTTATAGCTACTCAGAAGGCGTCAAAGTTTTTTTATATCGGGCTGATTGTGGCGGCACTGGGTCTGTACTTTGTAGAGCCGATAGCGAATCTGCTGAGCAGCATCGGTCTGCTGAAGGCCTACCAGCTGAGCCGCATCATGGTATGGCTGGACCCGGGCGCGCATCCGCTGGACGGAGGATATCAGGTGCTGCAGGGGCTATATGCCATAGGCTCGGGCGGGCTGACCGGAAGGGGTCTGGGAGAGAGTATACAGAAGCTGGGCTTCGTGCCGGAGGCGCAGAATGATATGATCTTCTCCATCATCTGCGAGGAGCTGGGGCTGTTCGGCGCGGTATCGGTCATATTGATGTTCCTGTTCCTGCTGTGGAGATGTCTGGTCATAGCCAACTCTGCGCCGGATCTGTACGGGACGATGCTGACGGCAGGGGTCATGGCGCATATCGCGATACAGCTGATACTGAATATAAGCGTCGTCTCCAATGTCATCCCCAACACAGGTATCACATTGCCTTTTATCAGCTACGGAGGCACCTCGGTGCTGCTGCTGCTGTGTGAGATGGGGCTGGTGCTGGGCGTCTCCAGAAGCATCAGGGTCGGGTGAGCGATGTGAAAGTCAGGATATTGCTTGCCGCGGCGGCGGTTTTACTGATCGCGGGCGGTCTCATTTTCTCCATAAAGATAAAAAATATCACGGTTCATGGTGCAGCTTGGTATACGGACGATGAGATAGTCGAGGAGCTATTGTCCGAGCCATTGTCGGATCACAGCGTAGTAGTCCTTGCGCGCAATCTGCTCGGAGGCAAGAAAAGCATACCGTTCATAGAGGACTATTCGATGACATTTACCGGGATCGACTCGATAGATATCATCGTCTATGAAAAGAGCGTCGTGGGATATGTCGAATATATGAGCAGCAGGATGTATTTCGACAAGGACGGCATAGTCGTGGAGAGCTCCTATGACGCGCTGGAGGGTATACCGCAGATCACGGGTCTTGAGTTCGGGAGCATCGTCCTGTATCAGAAGCTCCCGGTAGCCGATCCGAGGGTGTTCGAGAATATACTGAATCTGACGCAGATGCTCTCGGTGAGCGGGATAGGCGCAGACCGGATCAATTACAGTGAGAGCAGGGAGGCTACGCTGTATATCGGAGATATCACGGTGGTGCTCGGGACGGACTCGGATATGAACGGCAAGATACAGGAACTGGCGGATATGCTGCCGGAGCTTGAGGGGATGTCGGGTACGCTGTATCTGGATACATATGACAAAAATAACAGCAATGCGGCATATACCTTTAAGAGAAATTGAACACAAATGCACTCCTAAACCAGTTGCCAATTCGGGACTGAGAGTTTATTATAGAAATCTGAAAGCTCCGGCGGGCGTTTGCTTTTCATACCCGCAAGCGGGTACGCCGGGAGCGTGCAATCGTATGACAGGACAGCAACAGAGGCGCTTTAGCCTCCGGGGGTAAGGATTTGATCGAGATAAATTATGAGCCGACAGAGAATCTGGTCAAGATTCTCGTCATAGGCGTCGGCGGCGCGGGAAATAATGCTATAGACAGAATGATTGACATGGACGTGGAGGGAGTCGATTTCCTCGCTGTCAATACGGATAAGCAGGTGCTGCTCAAGAGCCATGCTCCCAGCACGATGCAGATCGGTGAGAAGACAGCCAAGGGTCTCGGCTGCGGCTCCATCCCCGATGTCGGCGCAAAGTCGGCGGAGGAGAGCCATGATGATATAGTCAATGCGCTGCAGGGCGTGAATATGGTATTTGTCACATGCGGCATGGGCGGCGGCACGGGTACGGGTGCTTCTCCTGTCATCGCGGGCATCGCCAAGGAGATGGGTATACTGACGGTAGGCGTAGTGACCAAGCCCTTCGAGTTCGAGGGCAAGCTGCGTATGAAGAATGCCATCGAGGGCATAGAGAAGCTCAAGGACAACGTAGATAGCCTGATAGTCATCCCCAATGACAAGCTCCTGCAGGTGGTAGATAAGAGAACCAGCATACAGGACGCGTTCCGCAAGGCGGATGATGTGCTGGTGCAGGCGGTATCGGGCATCACAGACCTGATCAACATACCGGCGCTCATCAATCTGGACTTCGCGGATGTGCAGACCGTCATGTGCGACAAGGGTGTGGCTCATATCGGTATCGGTACGGCATCTGGCGATGACAAGGCGCTCGAGGCGGTCAAGCAGGCGGTATCATCGCCGCTTCTGGAGACGACCATCGACGGAGCTACCAATATCATCATCAATGTATCCGGAGATATCGGTCTGTACGAGGCATACGAGGCGGCGGACTATGTCAAGGAGAGAGCGGCAGAGGATGCCAATATCATCTTCGGCGCTATGGAGGACGAGAGCAGACAGGATCAGATCACGGTCACTGTCATCGCGACGGGTCTGGACGACAGGCATATCGCCGGTCCGAACCTGAACAGCATCCTCAAGCAGGATAAGAACGTGATAAGGAGCAGCTTCTCCGCCAAGCAGGAGGAGGTCAAGGCGGCGGCTCAGCAGCAGGCACAGCCCAGACGCCAGCAGCCGACCTTCAAGCCCGCGCCGCAGCTGGATATCATCGGAGATGACACTCCGGCACCGCTTCCGAGGACATCGGGCGGAGTGGCGAGCAGTCTGCCGACAGCGCTGGATCTGGACGAGGACGAGCCGCGTCAGGAGCCCCAGCCCGCAGCCCGCAGGAGAGCGGGACGGGATGTGCAGAAGATCAATATTCCGGATTTCCTGAGAACGAAGAACTGATGGGATAGATAACATGGAGAGTAAAGAGCCGCGTGCGATGAGCACGCGGCTCTTTCTATTTGCTGTGCGGAGCGTTTATGAATGTAAAGCAGGCATAGGATAAAAATGGAGAAGAGGATGGGAATCAGAACATCAATTATGTATAAGGAAAAGAACATAAATGGTGTTGATTTTATCACTGCACCATGGTAGAGTGACAACAAGATAAAAACAAATAAGACGAAAACAAAGCAAGGAAAAGCAGAGCGAGGAAAAGTAAGGCAAGGTAAAGCCAAGGAAGACAAAGAAAAGCGGGACAACGGCAAACCAAGAAAACAGGAAGAACTAGGCAGTGATCATATCGAAGATATCGGTGGAATATGACGGAGGGAGCTATCATGAGAAGGATAACGGCTATGATACTGGCGGCGGCACTGACGCTTACCGCAACGGGATGTGCGGCAGGCTCGGCGGGAGGCAATAGTGCGGCTGGAGGCGGCACGACTGCACAGAGCACGGCATCACAGGGCACGGCGTCCGGAGGAACGGATACATCATCGGGTACACAGACAGGAAACGCTGACGCATCTGCGGCGGAAGCGGATACATCATCGGGTTCGCGGACAGGAAACGCTGAGGCATCTGCGGCGGCAGCGAATGCATCATCATCCGATACGGGTACGTCAGACATAGATGCGCTCCTTTCCTCTGCGGACGGCAGGCTTGCGAAGATTAAGGAGAAGGGCGTGCTGGAGGTATGCACCGAGCCGTACTTTGCTCCGAATGAGTTTATCGACTCCTCCAAGCAGGGCGATGAGCAATACCAAGGCATGGATATAGAGATAGCCAAGTATATAGCCGACAGGCTCGGCGTGCAGCTGAAGATCGTCCCGCTGGAGTTCTCCGCGGTGCTGGCGGGTATCGTGGACGGTAAGTACGATCTTGCGATATCGTCGCTGGCATATTCACCGGCGAGAGCCGAGGTGATGCGCATGTCCAAGGGATATTATTTCTCACAGAATGCGGGCTACGGCTTTGCGGTGAGACCTGAGGATAAGGACAAATACAGCTCGGTCGAGGCTCTGGCTGACGCTACGGTCGTGATGCAGAGCGGATCGGTGCAGGAGGCTCTTTTTGACCAGAACGTGACGGGGTGCAAGGAGAAAAAGCTCGTATCATCGACGACGGATGCCTATCTGGCGGTCAGTGAGGGCAAGGCGGATGTGGCGATATGCGCGATAGCGTCGGCTGATCTGTACGGGGAGTCCAACGGCGGCAATATAGTGACCACTGATTACAGGTTTGATGTAAGCGATGAGATGTCGGGTATGCGTATAGCGGCATGTCAGAGCGATACAGAGAGCCTGATGGAGTTCGTAAACGGATGCATAGACGAGATGAACGCCGCAGGTCAGATAGAGGAGTGGAACGCATATTATACGGAGTATGCGAAGTCGCTGGGTATCGAATAATAAAGATATGCTGCTATAAGAAATAAAGGCGGATGCTATGGATAAGATAATCAAGATATGGATGAAGTACAGCAATGTCTTTATCTCGGGTCTGTACGGGACGCTGTGGATATCGGCGGTGGTCGTGATACTCGGCTCCGTGCTGGGCTTTGGCATAGCGCGGATGAGGATGAGCAGATCGAAGCTGCTGGGTGCTGTCGCGGGGGGATACATCGAGGTGCTGCGCGGGACGCCGAGCCTGCTCCAGCTATATTTCTTCTGGATAGGTCTGCCCAAGCTCCTGCCCGCGGCGCAGCTGACGGATACGCAGTGCATACTGGCGGCACTTACGGTCAATGCCTCCGCCTATATATCAGAAATCATCCGTGCCGGCATAAGCGCAGTCGATAAGGGACAGTGGGAGGCGGCGCGCAGTCTGGGGATGTCGGAGCGCAATGTCATGCGGCGCATCATCCTCCCTCAGGCGGTCAAGAATATACTGCCCGCACTGGGCAATGAGTTCATCTCAACTGTCAAGGCGACCTCGCTGGCATCGGTATTTTTCGTGCAGGAGCTCATGACCAGCTACAAGAGCGTGCAGTCGGCGACATTTCTGGCGCTGGAGTCGCTGACCATAGTAGGTGTGATATACTTTCTGCTGAACTTCGTGCTGTCGAGGCTGATAGGTGTGCTGGAGGGAAGGCTCAAAGTAAGCGATTGAAACACGGGAGAAGCATATGGCGCAGGAGATATTGAGAACGCAGGGTCTGACTAAGAACTTCGGAGATTTGGAGGTACTGCGGGGGATAGATACAACCATATACAAGGGCGAGGTGGTCTCGATCATCGGACCGTCGGGCGGCGGCAAATCGACATTTCTTCGCTGCCTGAATCTGCTGGAGGAGCCGACCGGCGGCAGTGTATACTTCAAGGGCGAGGATATCACGCGCCGCAGGGAGCATATCGCGGACTACCGCAAGCAGATAGGGATGGTATTTCAGAGCTACAATGTGTTTCCGCATCTGACCGTGCTGGAGAATATCACGATAGCGCCGATGCTGGAAAGACATACGAGCCGCGAGGAGGCGGAGAGTGAGGCGATGGAGCTGCTGCGCAGCGTAGGTCTGGAGAGCAAGGCGGGCGAGTATCCGCGCAGGCTCTCCGGCGGACAGAAGCAGCGGCTGTCCATAGTCAGGGCGCTGGCGATGCATCCGGAGGTCATGCTCTTTGACGAGCCGACCTCGGCTCTGGATCCCGAGATGGTCAAGGGAGTGCTGGAGGTTATAGAAAGGCTCGCCGCATCCGGCATGACGACGGTGATAGTGACGCATGAGATGGGCTTTGCCCGGGAGGTATCGGATCGGGTGCTGTTCATATGCGACGGGGTCATCAAGGAGGAGGGCAGCCCGGAGACGATATTTACGGTGCCGAGAGAGCCGGAGACGATACGGTTTCTGAGTATGGTGCTGTGAGGACATAGCTGAGAAAGCAGAGGAGAAAATATGACGCAGCTGGAGCAGATAAGACAGGCGGTGGGAGAGTACCGGGAAGAGGCGATAGAGCTGGCACGCGATATCTGGGGATATGCGGAGCTCGCCTTTGAGGAGACGAAATCGGCGAGGGCGCTTATAGAGGCGCTGCAAAGGCACGGCTTTACGATAGAGGAGGGGATAGCCGATATCCCGACGGCATTTACGGCGACATATAAGAGAGGCACGGGCAGACCGGTCATGGCGACGCTCGCGGAGTATGACGCGCTGGACGGTCTCAATCAGCGATGCGCCATCCCGGAGAAGTCCGCGGATGAGCCGGGCAGACCGGGACACGGCTGTGGGCACAATCTGCTGGGAGCGGGATGCTTTCTGGCGGCGGTTGTCTTGAAGAAATATATGGACGAGAACGATCTGGACGGCACCATCATCCTTTTCGGATGTCCGGCGGAGGAAGGCGCGGGCTCAAAGCAGTTCATCGCCCGCGCAGGATACTTCGACGACGTGGATATAGTATATACATGGCATCCGGGCAATCTGAACCGAGTGCAGTCAAGCGCGGACTCGGCGATCATGGGAGCGAATTTCATATTTGACGGAGTGTCATCGCATGCGGGAGCTACGCCGTATCTGGGGCGCTCGGCGCTGGACGCGGCGGAGCTGATGAACGTGGGCTGCAACTATCTGCGCGAGCATATCATCGACAAGGCGAGGATACACTATGCATACTCTGACGCGGGCGGTACGGCGCCGAATGTGGTGCAGTCGCACTCTGTCATCAAGTACGAGGTGCGCGCGCCCAAGGTGAAGCAGATGCAGGAGATATTTAACCGCGTCGTGGACGTGGCTAGGGGCGCGGCGCTGATGACCGGCACGCAGATGCACTATGACATCACGATGGCATTTTCGGATAATACGCCCAATACCGTGCTGGCGGCGAAGCTGGACGAGGCGTTTCGGCAGTGCGGCGCGCCTGACTGGAGTGAGGAGGACTATGCGCTGGCGCTGAAATTCCTGCGGACGTACAGCAAGGATCTCCAGAGGGATATCAGGGAGAGCCTGGAGGGACTGTACGAGGAGGATGAGATAGACGGCGTGATGGAAAGACCGCTGGACTGCAAGGTGCATGCATTTGACCCGAGGTCGGTGCAGATCAGCTCCGGCTCTACGGATGTGGGTGATGTGGCATATGCCGCGCCGACTGTGGTGCTCAATGTGGCGACCTTCTGTGTGGGCAATGTCGGACACAGCTGGCAGAGCACGGCGCTGTCGGGATCGGATATCGGCATGAAGGGCATGGTCAGGGCAGGAGAGGTGATGGCGCTGGCATTTGCAAAAACCATGAACGATCCCGAGACGATAAAGGCGGCGAAGGCGGAGCTGCTCAAAAAGAACGGAGGCAGCTACAAGTGTCCGCTGCCGGACTATGTGAAGCCGCCGATCGGGAGGTATTGACGAGCGGGTGCAGTAATGTCCGCGGGTACTCTAATGAGATCGATATAAGGCTGTTTTATAGGAACTGTGCAAACAGCGCTGCCGTAAGCAGCGACGGCAGGAGATTGCCCACGCGGAAGTGCTTGCCGAAACTCAGATTGACCCCGACACAGAATATCAGCGCAGAGCCGACGAAGGAGAGCTGTGCGATAAGATAGTCAGACAGGAACGGAGAAAGCAGTCTTGCGCAGAGTGTGAGGCTGCCCTGCCACAGGGCGATGGGCAGACAGGAAAATACAGCTCCCCTGCCGTAGGAGGACGCGAAGACCAGTACGATAAAACCGTCCAGAGCCGCCTTGGCATAGAGCATGGACGGATCTCCGGCAAGACCGTCCTGTATAGCTCCTACGATGGCCATCGCTCCGACACAGATGACGAGAGAGGTCGATACGAAGCCGTCTACGAATTTCGGATCATTTTCACTATGCACCTTCTTTTTGAGAAAGATGCCGAACTGCTCCATCCTATGCTCGATATCGATCCATTCGCCGAGGAGAGCACCGCTGACCATGGAGGCGATGAGGAGCATAGTGCCCTTTGTCTCAAGGATCCCGTCTGTACCTGCCCGCAGCATGCCGGCAAGCGTTCCCGCGGCGCCGATGAACATCACGGTCAGCCCCAGCGACTGATCTAAAATCTCCTGATAGCGCTGCTTCATGCCATTCTTGAATATCAGTCCGGCCAGACCGCCTATGATGACCGCCAGAACATTGGCGACAGTACCGACACCTCTGAACATCTCTATACCCCGCTAAAAACACCTCTGAATATAACCCGGCAGTGTGTATGCTAGCACTTTCGGGACGGGCAGGCAAGATGGGGATACAGGCGAGGTGCAGGTAAAAAATGCAAGATTGACAAGGTCAAGTTGGTCAAGTTCAAGTCTTAATATTGCATCATTGACATAGTCGTTCGGACTTATTATATTGATATTACAAAAATATCGCCGAACGGCTATTTTATTGCCGCAAATCCACATATACAGCCGAGCGGCTATAAAGCAGGCAGCTACGAGACGAGTGCCAAGAAACGAGATCGACTATGAAAATAACATCTGTATCTGAAATTGGAACATTGATACGCGACAAACGAAAAAAGCTGCATCTCACGCAGGCGCAGCTCTGCGAGTACAGCGGTATCAGCGCCAGCTTCATATCAGATCTGGAAAACGGAAAGCAGACGATAGAGCTGGGCAAGGCGCTTTTTGTGCTGCAGCTGCTGGGACTGGATATGGAGCTGAAGGACAGGGGAAGCGGAATATGAGGCGGCATGGGATATAATCTGAAATCATGAAGATCGTGGGGATCACAGCAGAATATAATCCGTTTCACGCGGGACATGCTTATCAGATAGCCGAGGCAAAGAGACTCTCGGGCGCGGACTGCTGCGTGGCGGTGATGAGCGGATATTTTGTACAAAGGGGAGAGCCTGCCGTATACGACCCGTATACGAGGGCGAGAGCGGCTCTGGAGCGGGGCGCGGACGCGGTGATAGCCATGCCTGCGCTCTTTTCATGCGCGAGCGCGGAGCTCTTTGCAGGATGCGGCGCGGGGATGCTGGACGATCTGGGATGCGATGCCATATCCTTCGGAGCGGAGAGCTGGGATGCCAAGCTGTATGGCGAGATAGTGCGAATCATCTCTGACGAGCCTGAGAGCTATCGGGAGGCTCTGCGAGAGCGGCTGAAAGCGGGCGAGAGCTATGCCGCCGCGAGAGCGGAGGCGGTGCGCGCGTGTCTGCCGGAGAGTATGCGGTCTGCGGCGATGCCGGATCAGCCCAATCAGATACTTGCGCTGGAGTACTGCCGGGCGCTGCGGTCGGCGGGAAGCAGCATGGAGATCGTGCCGGTAGAGCGCGTGGGTCACGGGTACCATGATGAGTGGTTGTACGGTGAATATGACGACCTAAGTGCTATGAAGATGTTTAAGGATAGGACAGAGAAAGGTGCAGAGGCAGAATCAGAAAACAAGGCAGTGAAACCGGAAACGATGGGGCAAAAAATCTGCAAACCTGCAGGCCGCCCTGCGATGGATGAGCATGGCTACGGGAGGCAGAGCGCATATGAGAGCGCCTGCAGCTACCCCTCCGCGACTGCTCTGAGGAGATGGCTGCGTGAGGAGAGGGCGGACGGATGCCTATTCGCAGAGGATATGTGGCCGATGATGCTGTCCGTGATCATGAGAAAGCTGCGTGACGGGGACGATCTGACGGAATATGCCGACGTGTCGCCGGAGATAGCAAACCGGATAGCTGCTCTCATGGGCAGAGAATACTGCGGCAACTTTGATGCATTTGTCAAGGCGCTCAAGACCAGACAGTATGCATATACGAGGATAGCCAGATCCCTGATGCACATATTTTTAGATCACAGGACAGAGGATGTGGAGAGGGCGCGAGAGGGCGTAGGATATGCGCTCCTGCTGGGTATGAGAAAGGATGCGTCGGGGCTGATGGCGGAGCTGAAAAACCGCAGCCGGATCCCGATTATCGCCAAGGCAGCTGATGCCGAGAGCATACTCAGGAGATGGGGCGAGCTCGGCAGATCCGGCAGCTCGGATATATCGACGGGGGCAGGTAGCTGCGACAGATGCCTTGCCGGGTCGGCAAAAGCAGTTGACAGCAAGGAAGCCGATAGCATACGCATGATGAGGATGTTTGAACATGATATATATGCATCGCGGCTCT
This sequence comes from Agathobacter sp., assembly GCA_963651635.1. Lineage (GTDB taxonomy): Bacteria > Bacillota > Clostridia > Lachnospirales > Lachnospiraceae > Darwinimomas. The sequence goes on along the minus strand of CAVJQN010000133.1, from coordinate 17 downwards.
ACGCTGCGGCATATATG
>CAVJQN010000132.1:6010-10812 GCA_963651635.1 Agathobacter sp. | reverse complement strand
ATGATATACAATACACATATGCTATGTATGTGTGATGAGTGAGGGGAGATAGAATGGCTGGACGCAAATGTCCATACTGCGGCAAGTGGACAATGTTCGAGACACCAACAGGCCGTGAATGCAGTAAATGCGGACTGGTGGTAACCGCTCCCATCAATGATGGAAAAGGTGGGAAAGGTAATAAATGCCCAATTTGCGGGAATTTCACATTTTGGGGGACAAAGTGCAGCAGTTGCGGAGCAAAGGCTAACAAGGAAATAGGAGGTCAATAAGCATGAGTCGAAATGAAAAAATCCAATATATACAGGAAAATGACTCTTCGTATAGTAGAGACGAGCTTAAAAAAATGTCCAACAAGGAGCTTGATGCCATTAAAGCTGACATTGATGATGACTCGGACATGTACCCCAACGGACGAGATTATGATGCAGAAGACGAGGATTGGTCGTAATGAACGCCCCGGAGTATATTGTGCTCTTTAAGGCGATGATTGCACTGGGCGGTCGAACCGCCACCGGTGTTATGTTCGGGGAAAATGACGGCGCTGCAGCCCTTATACTCGAACTGCAGCGCCGGATTTTCCTAGGATGCCGGATTTATAGATTTTGACGAATCACATCCGGATTGCTAAGTGCATTTTCGAGAATACGGCTCAACACAGATGTGTACCCTTTACCGAGAGACTTTGCCTTCTCCAAGGCCTGCGGCGATAAACGCAGCGTTACGGATTGCTTTCGGCGTCCATCACGCCTTTCCGTCGATATTCTCCTGAACTGCGACAGCTGCTCCTGTGTAAGCTCCGGAAAATCATCATCCGTGACTGCCGGTCTGGAGGCAAGCTCCCTGAGCATTTTTTCCTGCGCCGCCGTCAATGGACTGTCCATATCAATCTTCCTCTGTATAATCATAATAAAACCTTTCCTCGCGCGCTGTAGCTCTCCGCGCCGATATAAGCCGAATCGCTTCATCTCGCTGTGTATAAACCACCATTATGACAAGCATCACACCATTGATACGACCTATCGTGATATATCTGTCCTCGAAAGTAGAATGAAGTTCATCATATAGTTCCATCCTCTTGGGATCGCCGAAAACCAATACAGCGGTGCTAAAGTCAATACCATGTTTTGTTATATTCAGCTTTTCTTTGTTATCATCCCATTCAAATAGCACTCGTCAGTCCTCCGACCAGTTATATTATTGCAAAATGCAGTCTTTTTTGCAATACGTTTCCGCACTCACTTAGGCGCCCGCTATGGCTTTATGATTTGACGCGGGAAAGCGCAGGATGTAAGATATGGGCGGCTATCTTCTAACAATGCACAACCCGCGGGAGGGCTTCGTGATATGACCGTACTGGATATAATAATCAATGATAAGCACTATGCAATCGATACTGATGAGGTGCTGGAGTACTCGCCTTACAGCGTGCCGGAGCACGACGACGCCGACCCTTCATGCGTAGAGGGCAGGGTAATGCATGGTGATGACTCATATGCCGTCGTGGATATGCGCAAATATCTGAAGTACGAGCCGACGCAGGAAGGCTTTTTCGTCTATCTGCGCCAGAAAGAGCCCCGCGCCGCGCTTCATGTGGATGCTGTAAGCGGCGTATATATGGACGCTCCTGCAGACCTGGAGCTGCTGAGCGCCGCCTCCATCGTCCGTGACGTGTTCTCAAGCGGTGCGGCGGCATCGTCAGACGGTTCACACCCGGCAAGCGGAGCAGCCGCAGTACATGGTGCCCCTGCTGCAGACGGCTCAGCGGCAATGCGCAGCTCGTCAGCTGCAAATGGCTCCTCTGCAAAGGGAGTGCCAACTCCCCCGGATAACCATGAGCTTGAGGCGGCTCTGACCGAATATACCAAGAGCCGCAACTCCGAGAGCATGAAGAGGATCTCGCAGCTGCTTCAGTCAGCGCATGTATTTGTCCCGGGGATGCTGGATGACAAGAAGCAGCCTCGCTTGAGCCTCATCAAGGACAAGGACGGACGGATGTTCCTGCCTGCATTTACCTCTCAGAAAAATGTACCGATGCAGCCCAAGCCGCCCGCAGTCTTCTGCGTCCCCTTTGAGGAGCTGAGCCGCAACGCCCTGTCTCAAGGCACAAAACTGGCCGGAGTCATGATCAACCCCGGCACACATTCCGTCATGCTGCGCCCCGCCTTAACAAAAGCTGCGGAAGCATGACGCACAGATGTTTTGATGAATACAAAGCCGAAAGCGCAGGCAAAGCAGCTAAGACATATTCACATGATGCTGCTTGGAAAAAGTCTGGTCTATGACTGAGGCTTCACATCCCTGACCGTCATACAGCGCATCGCGTTGAGTACCGCGAGCACCATAACGCCCACATCGGCAAATATCGCCGCCCACATGTTGGACAGACCCAGCGCCGTCAGTATAAGGCAGCCTATCTTGACGATGAGCGCGAAATAGATATTCTGCTTGACTATGCGCAGGCACTTGCGCGATATCCTGATGGCGGTCACGATCTTGAGCGGATCGTCGTCCATCAGCACCACGTCCGCCGCCTCTATGGCGGCATCGGAGCCCATCGCGCCCATCGCTATACCCAGATCAGCCCGTGAGAGCACGGGCGCATCATTGATGCCGTCTCCGACGAACGCGAGTACGTCATCCTCCGACTTCTTCTGTGCGAGGAGCTTCTCCACCTGCGCGACCTTGTCCTGCGGGAGCAGCTCACTGTATACCACATCGATACCCAGATCCGATGCCACACTGTCAGCGACTCTCCTCCCGTCGCCCGTCAGCATCACCGTCGTCTCCACTCCGCTCCTTTTGAGCTCGCGGATAGCCTGCGCACTGTGATCCTTGGGCACGTCCGATATAACTATATGCCCCGCGTACTGACCGTCCACTGCCGTATGCAGCACGGTGCCGACGCTGTCGTCGTCCTTCCACTGTGCTCCGACATCCTGCATCATCTTGGCATTGCCCACGGCGATGTCAGTGCCGTTGACACGTGCCCTGATGCCGTGACCGGCGATCTCCTCGACATCCTCCACCGTACAGCCGTCCGCCTCGTGCTCATATGCCTTGCGCAGTGATACGGCTATCGGATGGTTCGAGTAGCGCTCGGCGTGTGCCGCCATGTGCAGCAGCTCGTGCTCTCCATCTGCGCCTGTCCTACCCTCGGCCTCGACCTTTGTGACCTCAAAGACACCCTTGGTCAGCGTGCCCGTCTTGTCAAAGACGACCGTCTTCGTATTGGCCAGTATTTCCAGATAGTTGGAGCCCTTCACCAGTATACCGTGGCTGCTTGCTCCGCCGATGCCCGCGAAAAATGACAGCGGGATGCTGATGACCAGTGCACACGGGCAGCTCACCACGAGAAATGTCAGCGCACGGTAGAGCCATGTGCTCCATGACGGAGCCGCTCCCATGACCATGGATACGACAGGCGGTACGAGTGCCAGCGCTATCGCCGAGTATACGACCGCAGGCGTATATACTCTGGAAAATCTGGTGATGAACTTCTCCGAGTGGGATTTCCTCGATCCGGCGTCCTCTATCAGCTCCAGCACCTTGGAGACCGTGGACTCGCCGAACTCCTTGGTCGTGCGTACCCGGATCAGTCCGCTCATATTGATGCAGCCGCTGATCACCTCATCGCCCTCCTGCACGTCGCGCGGCACGGATTCGCCCGTGAGCGCCGCCGTATCTACGGACGATCTGCCCTCCAGCACGACACCGTCGATCGGGATCTTCTCTCCCGGCTGTACGACTATCGTCGTGCCTATCTCTACATCATCGGGATCCACCTGCTCGAGCTGTCCGTCCTCGCCCTCGATATTGGCATAGTCAGGGCTGATGTCCATCAGCTCGGTGATATTGCGGCGGCTCTTGCCGACAGCGTAGCTCTGAAACCATTCGCCTATCTGGTAAAAGAGCATGACGGCTATCGCCTCGTTGTAGTCGCCGCTCTTGGTGATGAGAGCCAGTGCTATCGCACCGACCGTCGCTATCGCCATCAACAGACACTCATCGAAGGGCTGGCGGTTTTTGATGCCCGCAGCCGCCTTGTAGAGTATATCGTAGCCTATGACCGCGTAGACGACCATGTAGGCGGCAAAGCGCGCCGCGCCCTCTATCGGTATGAAGGCAAGCGCAATCATCATGAGTGAGGCGATGATGATGCGTATCAGATTTTTCTTCTGCTTCTTGTTCATGGCAAAACCTCGTTTTGTACTGGCGTTTATATCCTGCGTCTCGAATGGCTTATGTTTTATTTCTCGATTAAGTATTTGTTTAATCGTATGGTCACAATATACCGCCCCGCCTCATATCTGTCAATACCGTCCGCAGTTGAAAACATTTGATATGCGCCGAGCATGTTGTGTATAATATCCCGCAAGGAATGTGTTTTGAATAGGACGATTCAAGGAGATACGCCGTGTCAGATATAAAAAAACCGCTCCCGCATCATCACGACGGCGGCAGCGAAAGCATCATACAGCACTTCCCCGAGGCTGATGTCATAGATGCCGTCGCGGAGGCGATGAAGCAGCTCGGAGATCCGAGCCGCCTGAGGATATTCTGGTTTCTGTGTCATACGCAGGAGTGTGTCCTTGATATAGCAGCCGCGGTCGATATGTCGTCTCCCGCGGTATCTCATCATCTGCGCCTGCTCAAGGCGGCAGGGCTCATCGTCTCCCACCGCTCCGGCAAGGAGATGTTCTACAAGGCGGCTGACACGCCGCTCGTCAATCACCTCCACCGCACGATCGAGGAGCTCGGCGACATATCCTGCCCGCGCTGATCGTCATCTTCACCTTCCC
>CAVJQN010000132.1:2886-6000 GCA_963651635.1 Agathobacter sp. | reverse complement strand
ATCCTGCCCGCGCTGAGCGGAGCACTTAGCAAGCGCGAGCCACAGGCGAAGCATGAGCTTAGTGCGTGCCATGCAAATGTACTTAGCGAGACCGAGTTGCAGACGACAGTCGAGCTTAGAACATTTGCTGAGCGGAGCACTTAGCAAGGTCACACTCTCGCAACGATCTCCCCTTTGCATATCGTCATCTTCACCTTTCCGCTGAGCCTCTCCCCTATAAACGGCAAGTTTGCCGACTTTGAGCAGAAGCTCTCCGGCACTGTCCACTCCTCATCGGGATCAAAGAGCACTATATCCGCAGGACCGCCGACGCGCAGCTCTCCCGCATCCAGCCCGTACAGGCGCGCCGGGTTGAGTGTCAGTGCACGGATAGCCGTCATGAGCGGCACCTGTCCCGTCCGCACGGTATGCGTGATGACAAGTCCCAGCGCCGTCTCCAGTCCGATGATTCCGCTGGGCGCCTTATCTATCGGCTGTGCCTTCTCTCCTCGGCTGTGCGGTGCATGATCCGTCGCGATCATATCTATCGTACCGTCTGCCAAACCCTCTATCAGCGCCTGCCTGTCCTGCTCCGTCCGCAGCGGCGGATTGACCCGCGCCAGTGCTCCCTTTGTCAGTACCAGCTCCTCGGTGCCTGACAGATGTGACGGCGTCACCTCCGCATATACGCGGATCCCGGCTTTCTTTGCCTCGCGTATCACGCGAACTGTCTCCGCGCTTGATACATGCTGGATATCGAGCCTTGCTCCGATATCGCGGTTGAGCATGATATCGCGCGCGGCGAGCGTATACTCCGCCTCGGCGGGAGCGCCGCCCAGTCCCAGCGCATCCGACACCTTTCCCTTGTTCACTCCCGGACTGAGCATCAGCTCAGGATCCTCCTCGTGCAGAGATATAGGCACGTCCAGCTGCCTGCACATACGCAGTGCCTGCTCCAGCAGCCCCTCGTCCCTGATCGGGATGCCGTCGTCGGTAAATCCCGCTGCCCCCGCGGCTCTCAGAGCCTCCATATCCGTCAGCTTCTCGCCCTTCATGCCGTATGTGACATTGGCAGTCTGCAGCACGTGTATGGGCAGCTGCTCCTGCCTCTCCCGCAGCTCTCTCAGCACCTCCACGCAGTCCACGCAGGGCGACGTGTTTGCCATGCATACGACTGTCGTATATCCTCCCGCTGCCGCCGCTGCCGCACCGGTGACGATATCCTCCTTGTAGGTCTGCCCCGGATCCCGGAAATGCACATGCACGTCCACGAAGCCCGGCGCCGCGACCCATCCCGCAGCATCTATGATTTCGTCACAGGACGCAGGAGTGCTATCTTCCCGTACATCATCTGCCCCCGGCTCGGTGATGCCCGCTATCCTGCCGTCATCACCTATCACTATATCTCTGACCGCGTCCAGCCCCGATGCCGGATCCATCACTCTCGCGCCTCTTATCAGCTTCATGGTCTCGCCCCTTTCGTACGCTCCATATCATATCATCTGACGCGCCGCACCGCATCTGTATCGTAGCCCGAACCATCAAACGACCATTGGAGCTCAACCATCAAACGATCGTTGAAACTCAACCATCAAACAGCCATAAAAATCCCCCGCATACTCGCCTTGTATGCGGAGGATTATAATCAGCAAAGCATATGCCGTATCGCGGACAGATACCTCTTGCCTGTGTGCCGCGGATCCCCTTATCACATAAAATCCGTCTGACAGTACACGATCCTGCCGTCCTTCATGGTCAGCTGCGGCACGAGCACCTCGTGACCCTCCAGCGTGTGTCCTGCCCTGTCTGTATATCTGACGTTCTTGTCCGTAAGCCGCAGTATCGCGATATCCGCGACCGTCCCGGCCTCGAGCGATGCCAGATCGGGTCTGTGTACCAGCTGCGCCGGGCGGATCGTAGCCGCCGCCAGCACGTCCTCCAGCCCCATCCCAAGTGTCAGGAACTTGCTCAGGATCCTCGGAAGACTGTGAAGCGGCTGCATATAGTAGCCGGACGTGTTCATATCCGAGCTGATGATATCCGGCACGAAGCCCTGCTCCAGCGCCCGCCTGCATACCTCTATATCGTAGTTGTTGCAGCCGTTGCTGGCATCAAAGAGCACGCCTCTCTCCCTCGCAGCGAGCAGGCCTGCACGTACATGACCCTGCTCGTCCAGCGCGGTATATCTGCCCTTACCCTGATAGATATGGCAGATCACGTCGCCCGCACGCAGGTGCGCGGCTATCTCCTCTATCGGCAGTATCGGATCCGTCACATGCACGCAGACATTGCATCCCAGCCTGCCGGCCAGCGCCGTGGTGGTCTCCAGCGCTCTGACGGCCTCGTCCTCGGTGATGATACCCACCGACAGGCGGAGCTTTAGTCCTACCAGATTGTCCGGGTACATCGCAAAGAGCCGCTCTATCTTCTCGCAGTCGTAGTAGCGCGCCTCCAGACGCTCCGGGTATCTGTCCGTGACCTGTCCGCCGCTGCCCATCAGCAGCATGTTCAGTATACGCACGTCGCTGTAGGCCATAGCGCTCTTCCTGTACAGCTCGTAGTTGGCAGCGCCCGCGCTCCCTCCGTCCACCGCGGTGGTGATACCGCAGGGAAATGAAGCCACATCGCCGTTTATCCCGTTCTCCGTGCCGTGATTGAAGTAGTGCACATGGTAGTCGATGAGTCCGCTGGTCACTATGCACCCGGATGCATCTATGGTCTCATAGTCCCCGGACGGGCGACCCGGCACCAGTCTGCCGTCCTGCACACCGATATCGCCGTCACGCAGACTGCGGCTGACCGGGTCGTATATCCTCCCGTTTGTTATTAAGTAAGCACCCACCTGTATTCTCCTTACTGTTGTTCTCCGGAGCCTCTTATTTCGTCGTCTCGATGACGCTCATCAGCTTATCTACCAGCTCGTCGCCTATATTGGAGCGCACCATATCCGATACCACGGTCGCCTTCTCCTTGACCGCTGCCAGAGTGTCGGCATCCAGAGTGATGATCTCGCATCCTGCGTCCTCGCAGATCTTCTTGTACTCGGCGATGCTCTCATCCGCCTTGCCGTTGGCATAGTCGACAGCCTCAGCCGCACACTCGTCCACCAGTGCTCTCACGTTCTCCGGGAGACCC
>CAVJQN010000132.1:0-2876 GCA_963651635.1 Agathobacter sp. | reverse complement strand
CCCTGATAGAGGTCATTGTTTATGAAGAATGTGATGATGTGGCCGATATGGTTCGTCTCGATGATATACTTCTGAACCTCCTGGAAGTTGTTGCCGACGATGTTCATGTAGGGATTCTCCTCACCGTCGATGGTGCCCTGCTGGAGTCCCATGAATACCTCGGTGAACTGCATGGGAGTAGCCGCAGCGCCCAGAGCGTTCCAGTATGCCAGATGGTACTGATTCGTCATGACGCGGATCTTCTGTCCGGACAGATCTGAGAGCTGATGCACAGCCTTGTTGCTGGAGAGCTGACGGAAGCCCGCGTCAGAGTATCCGAGCATATGGATACCGCCCTGATGGTTGTAGTCATTGAGCACATCGGTGAAGTCACTTGCCAGCACCGCTCTCATCTGCTCTACATTGTCAAAGAGGTTGGGTATGTCAAATACTGCGTAGCTGGGGATGAAGTCTACCAGATCGGTGGTCATGCCGGTTCCGATATCGATGGATCCTGATACTACCGCCTCGGTGAACTCCGTCGTGTTGCCCAGCTGTCCGCCCGGATAGAGCTCCACGGTGATCTTGCCGCCGGATTTTTCATCCAGAAGCTGTGCGAACTTTTCTACCATCATATAGTTGATGGTCGTCTCGGATACCGTCATGGCTGCATTCCAGTGATACTCCGGATAGTCGCCTCCTGTCTGCTCCGCCGCGCCCGCGTCTGCCGCTGCCGATGCTGCCGCCGTAGTGGCAGTCTGGCCCGAGGATGATCCCGAGGACGAGCCGCCCGAGGAGCCGCATCCCGCCAGAGAAGCCGTCATGCACATTGCCAGTAAAACCGCTGCTAGTTTCTTCATAATCCTCTCCTTTGTGTTATAAAGCTGTATCTTACATATGCACGCGGCGCCCGCCGCGGCACTGCTTCTTATTCCGATATGTATATCATATGCTGCATTTGTCCGGGGCGTATCTCTACCCGATGATGCCCGGCAGGAACATGGATATCTGCGGTATAAATGCTATCAGCATCAGCGATATAAAGAACGCGATCAGGAACGGAACCGTGGCCTTGGCCAGCCTCAGCAGCGGTATCTTCGTCATGCCCGATGCGACGAACAGATTGATGCCCATAGGCGGCGTCACCATACCGATGGCCAGATTGCAGGTCATGACGATACCGAAGTGGATCGGGTCGATGCCGACAGCCTTGGCTATGGGAACCATGATCGGCGCCAGTATCATGATGTTCGGGATATTGTCTATGATCATACCGCACACCAGCATGATCGCATTCATGACGAGCATGATAACTATCTTGTTGTCGGATATCGCCAGCACCGCCTCGGTGATCTCCTGTGGATAGCGCAGCATGGTCAGGCACCTTGCAAATGCACTCGCAGCCGCGATGACGAACAGGATGTTTACATAGCTCTTCGCGCCCTCCATGAAGATATTGCCCAGATTCTTCCATGTGATGGTCTTGTAGACGAAGATGCACACGAACAGGCCGTAGAACACGCTGATGACCGCCGACTCCGTGGGGCTGCAGATACCTGAGTATATCGTGCCGAGGATGATAACGGGGGTGAGCAGAGCCCAGAAGCTCTCCTTGAGCAGAGGCAGAAAACCCTTCGCACGGATCTCGTTGTAGCTGGCGAGGAGCTTTTCCTTGTCCTCACCGTGCTTCTTGCAGTAGTAGACGCAGTAGGTCATCAGGCTGACTCCGATGAGTATGCCGGGGAATATACCTGCCGTAAAAAGCTTGGCTGCGGATGCGTTCGTCGCGCCCGAGTATACTACGTACGAGATGCTCGGCGGGATGATGACACCCAGACCTCCGGCGACTGTCACGATGGCCGCTGCAAATATCAGCTCATAGCCCATGCTGACAAGGAAGGGGATGGTCATGGCGCCTACCGCGGAGACCGTAGCGGGTGATGATCCCGATATAGCCGCATAGAACATGCATGTGACGACTACCGCACACGGGAAGCCCGCCGTCTTGTTGCCTATGAAGTAGCCGAAGAAGTTGAACAGTCTCTTGGACAGACCGCCCTCGGCCATGATCATGCCCGATACCATGAACATCGGGACAGCCAGCAGCGTGAAGCTGTTGAGTCCGGCGAACATGCTGCGGGCCGCATCGGCCGCTCTGAAGGAAAATGCGGGATTCATCAGGTTCGGAAGCATGGACATGAAGCCGAATACTCCCGCGACGGGCATGCCCACGATCAGCAGAACTGCAAATACCAGAAAAAATGTACCGATCAGCATTATTTTTCCTCCCCCTTATGTCTGAGCATACGCACGATAGCCTGTATATATCTGAGTATCGCCAGCACTACCGCAAAGGTCATGGTTCCGTACAGATACGCCAGCGGGATCTGCAGAGCCGGGCTTGACTGGTTGATCTTTGCCGCATTTTGCGTGATCGTCACGCTGCCGCCCAGCAGGAATATCAGAAATACGATCATCCCTACGCTGCACACTATCTCCAGTATGTGCTGCACATTTTTGGGAAGAAGCCCCACGAACGTATCCACGCGGATGCTCAGTCCTCTGCGTATGGTGCACGGGAGACTGAAAAATGCAGACAGCGCGAGACAGTAGCAGCTTATCTCGTCTGACCAGCTGAGCGCGTTGTGGAAGCAATAGCGCATGATAACATTGGTAAAGGACAGGACGCTCATCACGACGAGCATCAGGGCCATCACCGCCAGCTCGAAGTTTTCGTCCAGCCATTCAAGCCATTTGTTCCCTTTCATTGCTTGTTTCTCCTTCTCTCTCCTTTGTGTTGTGGTTTTCACCAAAATCCTTGCGTTTCCCGGTTCTTTTTTATTATATTTGTGGTAATATCCAAAGTAAAATTACTAATAATTCTATTGGTTCTAAGT
>CAVJQN010000131.1:0-11712 GCA_963651635.1 Agathobacter sp. | reverse complement strand
GGTCTGGAGTCCGTGATGCAGGTTATTGCCTCGGCGATAGGATCGCTCTCCAATGCGCAGAAGATATCCGACACATTTGCCAGCAGGAAGATACAAGGCGTGACGGCGCCGACTATCTCTAATTATCTGAGATATATTCAGGACAGCTTCATAGTCCAGAAGGCGGAGAGATACGATATAAAGGGGAGAAGATACATCAGCACGCCTTCAAAATATTATTATACGGATCTGGGTCTCAGAAATGCATTATTAAACTTCAGACAGGTTGAAGAAACGCATCTTATGGAAAATGCTATCTATAACGAACTAATCTACCGGGGATACAGTGTGGATGTAGGAGTGGTGGATATCAGAGGAAAAGATAGTGTTCGCAAACAATTAGAAGTGGATTTTGTGATAAATCAGGGCAGCAAGCGGTACTATATTCAATCCGCATATGCGCTGCCGGACAGAGAGAAAGTGGAACAAGAGCAAGCGTCCCTGGTCAGGATACCGGACTCCTTTAAGAAGATGATCATTGTCGGGGGCAATTCTCCGATTTGGCGAAATGAGGAAGGAATAACGATAATGGGAATATATGATTTTCTGCTTGATGAATCCAGCCTGGATATGTAGGAACCAGCGGATATGCGAAAAGCAACAATGAAACTCCAAGTGCAACTCTAACTGCAACTCTTGCAAGGGAAAACAGTTGCTATTTTTGAAAATAGTTGCTATTTGAAGTTGCAGAGTTGCTATTTTGAGGTTTTGGAGTTGCTATTTTGCCAAACTGGGTTCATCGGCAATATTGCTTTTTTCATGCGCCGGTACAGGGAAAAATAGTGATTTTATATAATTGATGATACAAGACAGGCTCTGGTAGAATGAACGTAGCTTCAGGAAATAAGCAAGGTGTGCGGTGACTGACGGAATGAGTGGAGTACCACATGGAACCGCGCATGATACAGAGTCGACCGTCTGGGCAGATTGATTCACAATGTTGAGTCGGTCTGCCCAGATTTTTCTTTGAAAGTCCCGTCCGGCATACGCACCCACGCAGTGCTCGCACGGGCAAGCATGGTATGAGCAAGTAGCGCGATAGCGCGAATTGCGAATAGCGGCGGCGCCTGCGAGAGTGCGATACGCACAAAGCAGGCGACTTTCAAAGCACTGTCAAGATAAATACTCACGGAGGCGCATCATGAAAAAAGTCGGAGTAGTCATGGGAAGCAAGTCGGATCTGCCCGTCGTGGAGAAGGGGATCGCGGTGCTTCGCGAGTACAAGGTGCCATATGAAGTGCGAGTGCTGTCCGCTCACCGCTGTCCGGACGAGGCGAGAGAGTTCGCTGCGTCGGCGCGGGAGAGCGGATTTTCTGTACTCATAGCGGCAGCGGGTATGGCTGCGCATCTGGCGGGCGCGCTGGCGGCAAATACCACGCTCCCGGTCATCGGCATACCGTGCAAGTCAAACTGCCTTGAGGGCCTGGACGCGCTGCTCTCTACGGTCATGATGCCGTCGGGCATACCCGTCGCGACAGTGGCGGTGGACGGGGCGAGAAATGCCGCTCTGCTGGCAATCGAGATTATGGCGGTTACGGACGATGTACTTGCGGCAAAGCTGCAGGAGGCACGTGATGCGGGACGCAGAGACGTGCTGGCGGTCGATAAGGAGTTTCGCGACAGCCTGTGATGCGGGTTGCTGCAATCGGCGATCTAGCATCAGTAGCGGTCAAAAACGGCAAACCTACAGGAAAGGAACAGCGATGAGCATATCACATTCCGCCTCATATGCGGAGGCAGGGGTCAATATCGAGGCAGGCTACGAGGGCGTGAGGCTGATGAAAAAGCACGTGGAACGCACCTTTGACGCCGGGTGCATATCGGGTATCGGAGACTTCGGCGGTCTGTACGCGCCGGATCTGACGGGGATGAAGGAGCCGGTGCTGGTGAGCGGCACGGACGGCGTAGGCACGAAGCAGCGCATCGCCCAGCTCATGGGAAGGCACGATACCGTCGGTATCGACTGCGTGGCGATGTGTGTGAACGACATCATATGCTGCGGCGCGAGACCTATATTTTTCCTTGACTATATAGCTATCGGGCGCAATGAGCCCGAAAAGGTCGCGAGTCTCGTGAGCGGAGTAGCCGAGGGCTGCGTGCAGGCGGGCTGCGCTCTCATCGGCGGCGAGACGGCGGAGCATCCGGGGACGATGCAGCCGGATGACTATGATCTGGCGGGATTTGCGGTAGGCGTAGTCGATAAGGAGCGGATACTGGATCCGTCAGCTATGCGGGCGGGGGATGTAATCATCGCTCTGCCGTCCTCCGGCATACATTCCAACGGATACTCGCTGGTCAGGAAGGTCTTTGACGTGGAACATGCCTACCTGGGCAGATATGAGGAGAGCCTCGGCATGACGCTGGGCGAGGCACTGCTGACACCGACGAGGATATATGTAAAGCCTGTGCTGGCGGCTATCGGGGCGGCGCAGGTGCACGGCATCAGTCATATCACGGGCGGCGGCTTTTATGAGAATATACCGCGCTGTATCCCGGACGGGCTGTGCGCCGTGGTGGAGAAGACGCGGGTGAAGGTTCCCGCGATATTCCGCCTGCTTCAGGAAACCGGGGATATACCGGAACGCGATATGTTCAACACCTACAACATGGGCGTGGGCATGGCGATGATAGTGACGCCCCAGACGGCGGACGCGGCGATGAAAGCGCTCAAGGAGCACGGCGTGGACGCATATGTGATAGGCGAGGTGCAGGCGGCAGGCGAGGAAAGTAACGATGAAAAAATCAGGCTGGTCTGACATCGAGACCCGCCGAAACATGGGTAAGTAGTCGTGGACAGCGATTCGCAGCCAGTTACTTGCGCCGTAATCGTAGGCTGCTATCGCATGGGCAGTGCTAACGCTTCTCTTCGGCACTGAGTGCCTCGACAAGTACTGCCTTAGAAGATGCCCTGCTCCATCATGGCTGTCGCGACCTTCTGGAAGCCTGCGATATTGGCTCCGGCTACCAGATCATATCCGAGGCCATACTCTGCTGCTGCCTCCATCGAGCAGTCATGGATGCTCTTCATGATCTTCTTGAGCTGTGCATCCACCTCCTCGGCAGACCACTGCAGTCTCTCGGAGTTCTGGCTCATCTCCAGCGCCGAGACAGCCACGCCGCCCGCATTTGCCGCCTTGGAGGGAGCCACTATGATGCCCGCGTCCTTGAGCATGGCCAGCGCCTCGTTGGTCGTAGGCATATTTGCCACCTCGATATAGTACCTTGCGCCGGACTCTATGATCTTCTTGGCCTCGTCTACGCCGACCTCGTTCTGAGTTGCCGACGGCATATAGATGTCTACATCCTTCGTGCCCCAGAACGTCTCACCCGCATGGAATACGGCATTCGGATACTTCTGCGCATATGCCTTGACTCCGGTATGCTTCTCGCGCATCTCCAGCAGATATTCAATCTTCTCGTCAGTGCTGATACCGTCGGGATCATATACATATCCGTCGGAGCCCGAGATGTACTGGCATACCGCGCCGAGCTCCTTGGCCTTCTTGATGATGCCCCATGCTACATTGCCGTATCCTGTGACTCCGAGCCTCTTGCCCTCCAGCTTATCATTCTCGTGCTTGAGGACCTCCTGAAGATAGTATATAGCGCCGTAGCCCGTAGCCTCAGGACGCAGGAGGGAGCCGCCGTATGTGAGACCCTTGCCTGTAAATACGCCATTTTCAAATGCGCCCCTCAGGCGGCGGTACTCACCGTAGAGGAAGCCGATCTCTCTGCCGCCCACACCGACATCTCCGGCAGGAGCATCGATATCCGGTCCGATATATCTGTACAGCGCCTGCATGAAGCTCTGGCAGAATCTCATGATCTCCCTGTCGCTCTTGCCTGCCGGATCAAAGTCGGATCCGCCCTTGCCTCCGCCGATAGGCAGAGTAGTCAGTGAGTTCTTCAGCGTCTGCTCAAAGCCCAGAAACTTGATCACGGACTCATTGACATTGCCCCGGAAGCGAAGTCCTCCCTTGATCGGTCCGATAGCGCCGTTGAACTGACATCTCCAGCCTCTGTTCGTATGAACACATCCCTTATCGTCCTCCCATACCACTCTGAACGTGAACATCCTCTCCGGCTCTGTCATCCTGTTGAGCAGATCCGCCTTTTCATATTCCGGATGTGCATCTATCACAGGTGCTATGGATGTCAGCACCTCCTCGACCGTCTGGCAAAATTCAGGCTGCGATGAATGCTTCTTTTTGACATTCTCGATCACTGACTGTACATAAGTATTCATTGGCTTTTCTCCTTGATATGATAGGTTGTCTGCACTTCCGCAGGCGGCGCCTGAGCAGCTGTACGTCCTGCCTGATTGCAGTAGTGTCCGTTGTCTAGTTCCGTCCGGCAAGCGCATCCGCGAGCTTCTGTGCTATCTCCGCACTTTCCTGCGCATCCGCCTCCCCCGGTGTCCATGCGCACATCGGGCCGTCGCCTGCATATCTCGGGATGACATGGATATGCATATGCATCACCGTCTGTCCCGCCGCCTCGCCGGTATTGGCGACGACATTGAAGCCGTCAGCTCCCAGAGCATCCTTCATGACCGCTCCCAGCCTCGCCGCCAGCGCAAAGCATCTGCCGACCAGCTCCGACGGAGCCTGTGTTATATCGGTATAATGCTCCTTCGGGATCACCAGCGCGTGACCCTTCGATGCCGGTCCCGCATCCAGTATAACAGCACAGCTGTCATCTTCATAGACCTTGGCTGTCGGTATCTTTCCGTTGGACAGAAGACAGAATATGCAATCGTCCTTCATTTTGATCCTCCTTGATATGTATATTGTTTCTCAGCAATCCGCCTGAGCGCGGCAATCAGCGGCAGCCGACATCCGCTATATTCAATCCATCATCTGCTGTACTTGCGCTCTATCTCCGTGATCTTGTCCACGCGCCTTGCGTGGCGTCCGCCCTCAAACTCTGCCGCAAAGAATGCATCGAGTATATCCTTGGCCAGCTCGATACCGACGATTCGCTCTCCGAGCGATATGATGTTCGCATTGTTATGCTGCACTATAAGCCGCGCCGTCGTCGGCTCGGAGCATACACCCGCTCTCACGCCCGGCACCTTGTTTGCCGCCAGCGCTATGCCTACACCTGTCCCGCAGATGAGCACACCCCTTTCTATATGACCTGCGACCAGTTCCTCGGCTACCTTCTGTCCGAAATCCGGATAATCATCAGCAGCCTTAGGATCTGTCGAGCCGTAGTCTATGACCTCAAAGCCCTTGGACTCCAGATATTCCTTCAATGCGTACTTGAAGCTCACTGCCGCATGGTCATTGGCGATTCCTACCTTCATGAGTATACCTCCGTATAAAGCGAAAAAAGGCGAACCCTGCGGCTCGCCTTCCTGTGATTTATTCTACTGTATAAGGCATCAGAGCGATATGTCTTGCTCTCTTGATCGCAGTTGTGATCTCTCTTTGATGCTTAGCGCATGTGCCTGTCACTCTGCGGGGAAGGATCTTGCCTCTCTCGGATACGAACTTCCTGAGTGTAGCGATATCCTTGTAGTCGATTGCCTTATCCTGCTCTGCACAGAACATGCAGACTTTCTTTCTCCTGCGCATCCCGTTGCCGGGTCTTCTCGGTCTGTCAGAACCTTCTGTCTTGTTGAATGCCATATTTATCCTCCGAGGGTCATGCCCTGAAATGCCGCGGCTCATATCCGTGCATCACGTCCTGTTTTCATATACGGACGCACGTCCCTGCCCGTTTAGTTAAAAGGAAGTGCCTCGTCGTCCACACCATCGGGAATGTTCATGAAGCCCTCGCTGGCTGCCGCCGACGGCTGCGGTCTGCTCTGGCTCTGATAGCTGTCATATGACGACGATGAAGAACCGGAAGAGTTCTTGCTGTCAGCAAACTCCTGATCATCCACGATCACCTCCGTGGTATAAACTCTCTGTCCTTCCTTGTTGGTATAGCTGCCCGTCTGGATACGTCCGGACACCAGAACTCTCATGCCCTGGCGGAAATACTTCTCAGCGAACTCTCCTGCGCGGTCAAATGCAACACACTGGATGAAATCAGCTGTCTGCTGCTCCTGTCCGTTCGCTCCCTGAGCTCTCCTGCCTCTCCTGTCAACCGCCAGTGTATATCTGGCAATCGCCATAGAGTTCTCTCCATTGCTATACCTTACGTCCGGGTCTCTTGTCAGACGACCCATCAATATCACTCTATTCATCTATGCTCCTTGGTCAAGCATCCTGCTTAACGATCAGGAATCTCGCGATTTCCTCTCTCAGACGAATATGGTTCTCGATCTCTGTCGGACATGCCGGATTCTCGGATTCGAATGTGATGAAATAGTAGTAGCCTTCCTTCTGCTTACCTACCTCATAGGCAAATCTCTTCTTGCCCCAGTCATCCACATTGGTCGTAGTACCACCGAATCTTACGATGTACTCCTGAACCTTCGCGAGAGCAGCATTCTTAGCATCGTCTTCGAGTGAACCGTTGATAGCAAGTGCTAATTCATATTTGCTCGTCATGTAGTTACCTCCTTGTGGTCTCTTGGCCTTCGCCCCCGGCGAAAGCAAGGAAAATGATGTGTCACGCTGAAATATACTAGCAAATGGAGGCGGGTTTTGCAAGCATCAGTTGTGTGTATTCAGGTATATTTCTATTCCTGTTTCAGGTGGATCGTGCTAACGCTTCTCTTCGTCACCTCCAGCCGTAAGCAGCTTTGCTGCCGCAGCTATGAACTCCGGTGTGGTGCCGCAGCAGCCGCCGATGATACGCAGTCCGAGATCAAGCGCCTCGCCTATCTCGCGGGCGAACTCCTCCGGCGTCATATCGTATACGGTCTGTCCGTCCCTTATGCGGGGCATACCTGCATTGGGCTTGAAGAATACCGGCACCTTGGCGCGCTCCAGATATGTCGAGAGAATCGGCAGCAATCCCTTCGGTCCGAACGAGCAATTGATGCCTATCGCGTCCGCACCGCCCGCCTCCAGCGCCTCTATCATCTCCTGCGGCGATGCTCCTGTAAAGAGGCACCCGCGCTCGTCATATGTATTGCTCACGAATACCGGTCTGTCCGAGTTCTCCTTTACAGCCTGCAGCGCCGCCAGCGTCTGTGCCTTGTCATTCATCGTCTCTATGAAGTAGAAATCCGGCTCGCACTTCTCTGCCGCCCTGACACTTACGGCAAATGCCTCCACCGCCTCGTCATATTCCATATCTCCGAACGGCTCCAGCATCTCGCCCAGCGGTCCTATATCAAATCCCCAGAAGAAGCCGTCCGGATCTCTCTCCGACTCTCCGTCACGCGCCTGCTCTGCGACCCCGTCTTTCACCTCACGCGCCTGCTCTGCCGCTGTGTCTCTCGCCTGACGCGCCAGCGTACATGCCGCACTGATGATGCTCTCCAGCTCGTCCTGCCCGAAGTGAGATGTATTTGCCGCAAATGTGTCCGTGATCACTGCATTTGCTCCGGCGCGATAGTAGTCCTCATGGATATGCCTTATCACATCAGGATGAGACAGCGTCCATGAGGCTGTATTCTCACCGGGCTTCATGCCCGCACTCATCAGGAGACTCCCCATGCCGCCATCGAGTATGAGTGTGTGGTTCTTGCAATATTTGAGTATATCCATGTCGCAGGCTTCCTTTCGTTGCGTATTTATTTATGAGATATAATGTGATCCGCAGCTAACTGCTTGTGCGAAGCACTTAGCGAATGCGAGCCATAGGCAATACATGAGCTTAGTGCGTGCCATGCAAATGTTCTTAGCGAGACCGAGGCATAAACGAAGGTCGAGGTTAGAACATTTGCCGTAGTCGCAGGCTGCTATCGCATGGCAGCTCGTAAACCGCTCTCACTTCGCCTACGGCTCGTGACAGCGGAACTCGCTGCTCAAACTCGCTGCACAAGCTATGCGCCGGGAGGTTGCCCTCCCGGCGCATCCATCACACTTTTCCTTCTTACTCCTCTGCTCCGCCCAGCAGCGAGGCTCTTGCAGCGACCTCCTTGGCCTGCACATCTCCGGGAGCCTGCTCATAGTGATCAAACTCATATGAGAATGTGCCGATGCCTCCGGTCATGGAGCGCAGATCCGTATTGTATCCGAACATCTCGCTCATCGGAACCTCGGCTGAGATGATCGTCTTGCCGTGGTGATCGGCCTCCATGCCGAGCACGCGTCCGCGGCGCTTGTTCAGATCACCCATGACATCACCTGTGAACTTGTCCGGTACGGTGACCGCGAGCCTTGCGATGGGCTCCAGCAGCACGGGGCTTGCCTCCATAAATCCCTTCTTGAAGGCGATGGTGGCAGCCATCTTAAATGCCATCTCCGAGGAATCCACCGGGTGATACGAGCCGTCCAGCAGCGTCGCCTTGATGCCGACTACGGGATATGCCGCGAGCGGTCCTCTCTGGCAGCTCTCCACGATGCCCTTCTCGACCGCCGGGAAGTAGTTCTTGGGAACTGCTCCGCCGAATACCTGCTCCTCGAAGATATACGGTGTCTCCTGATCGCCCGACGGCTCGAAGCTCATCTTGACATCGCCGAACTGTCCGTGTCCTCCCGACTGCTTCTTGTAGCGTCCGGGAGCCTCCACCTTCTTTCTGATGGTCTCGCGGAATGCGAACTTGGGCTTCTCCAGCTCTATCGCCGCCTTATATCTGCCGAGCAGCTTTGCCTTGACTACGTCGAGCTGCTGATCGCCTATGCCGTAGATCAGAGACTGCTTGTTCTCCGCGTCCACGACAGTTCTCAGCGTCACGTCCTCCTCCATCAGCCTTGCGAGACCTGTCGCTATCTTGTCCTCCTCGCCCTTGTTGACCGAGCGGTATGCCATATATGTATACGGCTTGCTGTACTCAACTCTGGGATAGAGTATCGGCGCGGTCTTCATCGCTATCGAATCGCCCGTCTGAGTCACGTTCAGCTTCGCCATCGCGGCGATATCGCCCGCCTTGACCTCGGATATCTCGGAAGCCTTGCTGCCCGTCAGCAGGTATATCTTGCCGGACTTCTCCTCCGCCTCCTTGGTGACATTGTATATAGTGGTATCCGGCTTGAGAGTACCCGTGCATACCTTGACCAGACTGTACTTGCCGATGAACGGATCCACTATGGTCTTCCATACCTTCGCCGACAGGTTCGCATCCGAGTTGTAATGCACCTCTATCAGCTCGCCGGTATTGGCATCATTGCCTATCAGCGTCCTCTGATCGGGCGACGGGAAATATCTGCATATCGCATTGAGCAGCGGCGCCATACCTGTCGCGTCGATGCCCGCACCCAGCAGCACGGGGCACATCTCGTCATTAAGTACATTTTCCTTGAGCGCTCCCGATATCTCATCGTAGGTGAACTCATCCTCCATGAGATATCTCTCCATGTACTCCTCGCTGGTCTCCGCCACCGACTCCATCAGAGCCGTACGTGTCATCTGGAGATGGCTCTTGACATACTCGGGAATGTCGCACGGACCGTACTGTCCGTCGGGCAGGTACTTGCGTCCCTCCATCTTGACGACATTGACAAAGCCTACCAGCTTCTCGTTCTCACGGATGGGCAGATGGAACGGAGCCACCCTGTGACCGAACTTCGTCTCCAGCTGCAGCAGCAGCTCTCTGAAGCTCGCCTTGTCATCGTCCATATTGGTGACGAATATCATCCTCGGCAGGTGGAATCTGTCGCAGAGTTCCCATGCCTTCTCCGCGCCTACCTCAAGCCCTGCCTTGCAGTTGATGACGATGATCGCCGCGTCTGCAGCGCTTGCCGCCTCCTCCGCCTCTCCTGCGAAGTCGAAGTAGCCGGGAGTGTCCAGCAGATTGATCTTGACCTGCTCGCCCTTCTCGTCTGTATACTCAACGGGAATCACCGACGTGCTTATGGAAAATCCCCTCTTCTTCTCCTCGCTGTCGTAGTCGCTGATCGTATTGCCGTCGGTCGTCCTGCCCATCTTCTGGGTGACGCCGCATACATATGCCAGCGCCTCGGCGAGTGTCGTCTTGCCGCTGCCGCCATGCCCCAGCAAAGCCACGTTGCGGATGCGAGATGTCTCATAAACCTTCATAGCTGTGATCCTCCGTCGGTAAAATTTTATATGTGCAATTTTACCAAAACGCAGGCTGCATTACAACAGCTTGTTGGCTATATGTCTGGCTACATATACGCCGCTCGCGGACGCATGCGACAGTGAATGTGTCACTCCGCTGCAGTCTCCGATGACATACAGACCGGGATATTTCGTCTGGAGATCCTTGTCTATATCGACCGTCATATTGTAGAACTTGACCTCGACGCCGTAGAGGAGCGTGTCGTCATTAGCCGTACCCGGCGCTATCTTGTCCAGCGCGTAGATCATCTCGACTATGCCGTCCAGTATACGCTTGGGCATCACGAGGCTCAGATCTCCCGGCGTCGCGCTGAGTGTAGGCGTGATAAATGCCTCCTCTATCCTGCTGACCGTCGATCTCTGCCCGCGTATCAGATCTCCGAAGCGCTGCACGATGACGCCGCCGCCCAGCATATTGGAGAGTCTGGCGATATTCTCGCCGTAGCCGTTGGAGTCCTTGAATGGCTCGGTGAAATGCTTGGAGACCAGCAGCGCGAAGTTGGTATTCTCGCTCTGCTTTGCCGGATCCTCGTAGCTGTGACCGTTGACCGTCACGATGCCGTTCGTATTTTCCGTGACGACCGCGCCCTTGGGATTCATGCAGAAGGTGCGCACCTTGTCCTGATATTTCTTTGTCCTGTATACGATCTTGCTCTCGTAGAGCTTGTCCGTGATATGTGAGAATATCGGAGCAGGCAGCTCCACGCGCACGCCTATATCCACGCGGTTGGAGAGTGTCTGTATACCCAGCTTCCCGCAGACATCCTCCATCCACTTGCTGCCGCTCCTGCCGCCGGAGATGATGCACTTGCCGCAGGCATAGCTCCCCGACTCTGCGTCTATCTCAAAGCCGCCCTCGACCGCTCTCACGTCCGCTACCGCGTCATGGAAGTGGAAATGCACGCTGTCCTTGAGCTCGTCGTAGATATTGCTCAGCACCTCATAGTTGATATCCGTTCCGAGATGGCGCACGGACGCGTCCAGCAGATGCAGATCGTTCTTCATGCACAGCTGCTTGAACTCGGAGTTCGCCGTCGTATAGAGCCTGCATTGCTCCCCGCCGTGACTGACATTGATATCATCGACATATCTCATCAGCTCCAGTGCTGTCGCCTTGCCGATATATTCGTGCAGATTGCCGCCAAACTCGTTGGTGATATTGTACTTGCCGTCGGAAAACGCGCCCGCGCCTCCGAAGCCGTTCATGATGGAGCAGGTCTTGCAGTTGATGCATTTCTTGATCTTCACGCCGTCTATGGGGCAATGCCTCTCCTCCAGCTTGCCGCCCGTCTCAAAGACCGCCACGCTCAGCTGCGGTGCCTCCTTCTTGAGCTCGTATGCCGAGAATATACCTCCCGGACCCGCACCGATGATTATCACGTCATATCTGTCCATAGTTGTTTCTCCCTGTATCTCTTTTACGCCCTGATGTCATGGATTATCCGCTTTCCTGCCGACGGCAGAGAGCTGCACGCAGCAGCTCAGGGCATCCATACTCTGCTTATCCTGTACGGAGATGCATACTCTCACAGAAACATCTTCACCACGCGATACTCCCCGCCCGGCGCATCATACCGGTATACCGCG
>CAVJQN010000130.1:10821-11738 GCA_963651635.1 Agathobacter sp. | reverse complement strand
CTTCGGTGTAGAGCCGAACTGGTTCACGGCTTCACAGAGTGATGCCTCCGATGCGTATTCCAACAGAGAGATCGTAGGAACGGTCAAGCTCGGACCGATGGTTGATTCATATGTCATGCAGCTCAATGCAAGCTCGGCCATCAAGCTGATCAGCCTGACGGATGAGCAGATAGCAAAGGTGACGGAGAAGTTCCCCTACCTGATCTCCGGTACGATCCCCGCAGGTACATACGAGGGACAGACAGAGGATGTCAATGTAGTCGGAACACCTCAGGGCTGCCAGACACAGAAGGATACCTTCACACAGGAGGAGCAGTATCAGATCTGCAAGGCGGTATTTGAGGACTATGCCGATCTGTGGAAGACATCATATCCTTCGGGAGCTCAGAACGATCTGTACGAGCTGACGCTTCAGTCATCCATCCCGCTGTCGGCAGGCACGGTTCAGTTCCTGACGGAGAAGGGATACGAGGTTCCGGAGGCTATCATTCCGGAGGAGTATGTCCCTGTAAACTGAGCAATGACGAACAGGTGATACAGTAATATATCCTGTCCTGCACACATACATCGTCTCGTGTGCGGGACGGGAAACTGAAAGGAGATATCTACA
Source organism: Agathobacter sp. (assembly GCA_963651635.1). Classification (GTDB taxonomy): domain Bacteria; phylum Bacillota; class Clostridia; order Lachnospirales; family Lachnospiraceae; genus Darwinimomas. The sequence goes on along the minus strand of CAVJQN010000130.1, from coordinate 11,128 downwards.
TGCGTAAACTAACCGGCTTCTGGTACAAGATAACGGTAGCTATGAGCATCGCTCTTATCCTGTTCCAGATGTATACTGCGGGCTTCGGCGTACTTCCCGATATACAGCAGAGAAGCGTGCATCTGTTCTTCGTGCTGACGATGATCTTTATCATGAAGCCGCTGAAGAAGGGACTTCATACGGATCATGTCCCGTGGTATGACATCATCCTGTCGGTTCTGAGCCTGGTGACTACAGGCTATATGATACTGATATACGAAAAGATCCTCTGGGATCCGAGCCAGTGGGTCAGCTCGATGGACAGGAT
>CAVJQN010000130.1:0-10811 GCA_963651635.1 Agathobacter sp. | reverse complement strand
ATGCGGCATTCGGCCAGCTCTTCCCGGGTTCATGGGGTCACAAGAACTTCGGCTTTGATGCTATCTTCTGGAATCTCTATCATACGACCAACGGTATATGGGGTCAGATGGTCGGACTTTCCGCAGGCATGCTCGCGACATTCAGCATATTCGGAGCCGTGCTGTCGGAGACCGGCGGCAGCCAGACATTTATCAAGGTCGCTGAGAAGCTGACAGGCAAGACTGTCGGCGGGCCCGGCAAGGTATCGCTCATCGCGTCGGCGCTCTTCGGCATGGTATCGGGATCTGCGATGGCCAATGTCGTAGCGACAGGTACATTTACCATTCCTATGATGCGCAAGGCGGGATATGACAAGGAATGGTCGGCATCCATCAGTGCGGTCGGCTCGACCGGCGGTCAGATCATGCCTCCCATCATGGGCAGCGGCGCGTTCATCATGGCACAGCTGATAGGCATCACGTATCTGAGCGTGGCGAAGTCGGCTATCATACCGGCTATCCTCTACTATGAGGGCGCATTTGTAGCACTGCATTTCATATCCAAGCGCCTGAAGATCTACGGAGAGGTGAGTCAGGACAAGATTGACAAGTACGAGGCTCTGATCATCTTCATCCCGCTGGCGGTATTCATCGGATTTTTGGCGATGGGCTTCACGGTAACAAAGGGTGCGTTCTACAGCACATTGATCAGTCTGGTAACCTATGCTGTCTGCCGTCTGCTCAGCACCGGAGACTCCAAGGAGATGATCAAGGACACAGGAAAGCTCTGCTTCAATACCACGATGGAGGGCGCGTCGGGTATCCTGACGATGGCAGGACTTCTTGCGGGAGCTCAGGTATCCATCGCGCTGATATCGCAGAGCGGCTTCGGTGTGAAGCTCTCCAGCATGATCGTCAATATCGGACAGAATCATCTGCTGCTCTGCCTCATGCTGAGTATGCTGGTATGCTTCATCCTCGGTATGGGTATGCCGCCGACCGCAGCATATGTACTTGCCGCAGCGGTTCTTGCTCCGGCGCTTACATCGCTGGGTCTGCAGCCGCTGGTAGCGCATATGTTCGTATTCTACTACTCCTGCATCGGAGCTATCACTCCCCCGGTATGCGCGGCGGTATTCCTTGCATCGGGTATCGCAGAGTCCAACTGGCTCAAGACGGGCGGACTTTCGGTTATACTGGCTATCCCGGCATTTATCGCACCGTTCACATTTGCCTACAACCCGGCTCTGCTGCTGCAGGGAAGTGCGTTTGACATGATAACGGGCGGACTGACAGCATTCATCGGTGTATACTTCGTCGGTGTTGCTATCGCCGGATACAGCAGCCGCAATATGAATATGCTGACGCGTTTCCTGTGCTTCGCAGGCGGTATATGCATGGTCATCCCGGACAATATCGTATCGCTGATAGGACTGGCGATATCTCTGGCAGGATTTGCACTGTCAGGCGGCTTCAAGAAGGCGGAGACCTCTGCAGATGCCGCATGACGGCTGATAGCTAAAATCAATATCACAGATGGCACCGCATCAGCCGGAAGACAGACCGGCAGGTGGGGTGCCGTCGCCATATAAGGGATCTGTGCAGAGGCTTGCAGTAAACAGCACAGACACAGCGGGTTCGGGAAGAGAGGAAGAAGATGAAAATTGCGGACAGGGGCATATTTCTTGATATATGCGGCAATGAGGCGTCGCCGGAGGGTCTGACTGTCAATCAGGGAAGGCGCAATACCATGGCAGACAGGGTGCTGACTGTGCACGATATCGGGGGCGCTGCTGAGAAGACCGGCGGCAGGACAGATGCGGATGACCTGCATCTGCGCTTTGATGCGCTCGTATCGCCGGACAACAACTATGTGAGCATACTCCAGTCGGCGATAGCAAGCGGGCTGAAAAGGTTTCCCGTGCCGTACGTGCTGACGAACTGTCACAACAGTCTGTGTGCGGTCGGAGGCACGGTGAATGAGGACGACCATGTATTCGGGCAGGACTGTGCGAGAAGGTACGGAGGCATCTTCGTGCCGCCATATCGCGCCGTGCTGCATCAGTATATGAGAGAGATGATGGCGGGCTGCGGGAGGATGATACTCGGATCTGACTCTCATACGCGCTACGGAGCTCTGGGCACGATAGGCATAGGAGAGGGAGGCGGAGAGATAGTAAAGCAGCTGATGGGGCACAGCTACGACCTGACATATCCCAAGGTGACCGCGCTGGTGCTCACCGGCGCACCAAGACCCGGTGTAGGCCCCATGGATATAGCGCTGACCGTAATCAAAGCTGCTGCGGGAACCTCGCTGCTGAAAAACAGGATCATCGAGGTCATAGGCTCGGGCATAGAGAGCCTGACGATGGATATGAGGCTCGGCATCGATGTGATGACCACGGAGAGCGGTGCGCTCAGCAGCATATGGATGACTGATGAGAGGACGCACGAGTATCTCAGAGAGCACGGGCGTGAGGAGGATTACAGCAGGCTGACGCCCGCGGACACGGCGTACTATGATGCGTGCATATGGCTTGAACTGTCGGAGGTGGAGCCGATGATGGCGCTGCCGTACAGCCCGGAGAATGTCGTGAGCATACGTGAGTTTCTGACCGATCCGCAGACATATCTGAAAGAGGTCGAGGAGGAGGGCTGCCGGATCAAGAAAAGTGCGTCAGAGCCCTTCTCTGTCATGAGCCATCTGCGAGGGGGAGATGTATATGTAGATCAGGGACTGATAAGCGGCTGCAGCGGAGGACTGTTTGAAAATATAGCTGATGCTTCAGATATCCTCAGAGGTCATGTTATAGATCCGTCGGTCATGCCGCTGGGCATCAATCCTGCCAGTCTGCCCATCCAGATGCAGGTCATAAGAAGCGGAGCGGTAAATATACTGACTGCCGCCGGGGCACTCTTAAAGCCATCGATGTGCGGCGGATGCTTCGGCGCGGGAGATGTGCCCGCCAACAACTCCATCAGCATCAGACATGTCACGCGCAACTATCCCAATCGCGAGGGCTCCAAGCCGGGACAGGGGCAGATGGCATGCACCATACTCATGGATGCAAGGTCGATAGCCGCCACGGCAGCCAACGGAGGACGGATCACCCCAGCGCCCGATATGCCGGTCAGCTTCACAGGATACGAGTATCATTTTGACAGGGATATATATGAGTCGCAGGTATGCGACTATCGTGATAAATGCGATGCGGCGGCTGTGGTTCGTATGGGTCCCAGCATCAAGCCGTGGCCGGATATACCGGCGCCCCGCAGGCATCTGCTGGTTCAGGTGACGGGCTGCTACTCGGGATGTCTGACGACAGATGAGCTGATACCGTCGGGCGATGCGACGGCATACCGCTCCAATCCGATGAAGTTGGCGGATTTTACGCTTATCAGCAAGGATCCGGGATATAGAGAGCGGGCGAAGACAGTACAGAATCAGAGCTGCAGACTGGAAGGAGGAGAGCGGCTGACAGAAGAAACTGAGGATATGCTTGCCAGGGTGCAGGCACAGACGGGATGCAGCCGTGAGGATATCTCGATCGGAAGCATGATCGCAGGTCATGAGCTGGGAGCAGGATCGTCCAGAGAGCAGGCGGTATCGTGCCAGAGAGTGCTGGGCGGCTGGGTAAATCTGGCAAATGAGTACTCTACGAAGAGATACCGCTCCAACTGCATCAACTGGGGCATACTGCCGCTTGAAACATCGGAAAGCCTCCCGGAGTGTGTAAATACAGGAGACTGGCTGCTGATCAAAGATCTCCCGGAGATGCTTGATTCGCCGTGCGGGGAGCATGAGATCACGGATATCACATCAGGCAGAGCCATCAGGGTGCGTCTTGGTCATCTGACGGACGAGGAAAAAAGCATACTCCAAAGCGGATGCCTGCTGAACTATTATAAAAAAGTAAAATGACCGATGGTATTTTCAGCTTGATAAATCATTCGGTATTGGTATAATACTGTCGATAATTATGGCTATGGATAAAGAAACGAGGACAAGGGGGTTCTTGCCTGAGGCATTCGCATCGCGAATGCCGGGGTGAGGTCCCCTTTAGTGCGGGCAGATGAGAGCGGTCGGAGAGGAGAGAAAATGTCGGCAGGAACAAAATTTATTTTTGTGACGGGAGGAGTCGTATCAGGTCTGGGCAAGGGCATCACGGCGGCATCGCTGGGAAGGCTGCTGAAGCAGAGAGGACTGAAGGTGGCGTCGCAGAAGCTGGATCCGTATATCAATGTGGATCCCGGTACCATGAGCCCCTATCAGCACGGCGAGGTCTACGTCACAGAGGACGGTGCGGAGACAGACCTTGATCTGGGTCACTACGAGCGCTTCATAGACGAGGATCTGAACAAATACTCCAATCTGACGACCGGCAAGGTATACTGGAACGTACTGAACAAGGAGCGCCGCGGCGAGTATCTCGGCTCGACGGTTCAGGTCATCCCACATATCACCAATGAGATAAAGGACTTCGTATACAGAGTAGGCAAGGCTACGGATGCCGATATCGTCATCACCGAGATAGGCGGTACGATAGGAGATATCGAGAGCCAGCCGTTCATCGAGGCGGTGCGCCAGATCTCGCTGGAGGTCGGCAGGGAGAACAGTCTGTTCATCCATGTCTGCCTCGTGCCCTATCTGCACGCCTCGCAGGAGCACAAATCAAAGCCCACACAGCATTCCGTCAAGGAGCTGCAGGGCATGGGCATCAATCCCGACATCATAGTCCTTCGCTGCGACGAGCCGCTGGAGGAGGACATTTTCAAGAAGATAGCGCTCTTTTGCAATGTCACGCCGGACTGCGTACTGGAGAACTGCACACTGCCGATACTGTACGAGGCGCCGCTGATGCTGGAGAGGTCGCATTTCTCCGATGTCGTATGCAGACAGCTCCATATAGACGCGCCCGCGCCGGATCTGACCGAGTGGAACCAGATGATCGACGCGATGAAGAACCGGAGCGAGACCGTGAGGATCGGTCTGGTCGGCAAATATATCAAGCTCCACGATGCATATCTGTCTGTCGCGGAGGCGCTGAACCACGCGGGAGCCGCCAACGGCGTATATGTTGACATCAACTGGATAGATTCTGAGAGAATCACGCGGGACAATGCAGCCGAGATGCTGGGGGCACTGGACGGCATCATAGTGCCCGGAGGCTTCGGCAATCGCGGCATATCGGGCATGATAGAGGCGGCGAGATATGCCAGAGAGCATCATATCCCCTACTTCGGCATATGTCTGGGTATGCAGATAGAGGTCATAGAATATGCGAGGAACGTGCTGGGCATAGAGGATGCGGACTCGGGTGAGTTCAACGAGGTATGCGAGAATAAAGTGATTGACTTTATGCCGGGTCAAAGTGATGATATCGACAAGGGCGGTACACTGCGTCTGGGTGCGTATCCGTGCGAGATAAAGCCGGGTACGACGATGGAGCGCAGCTACGGCACTACGCATATCACGGAGCGCCACAGACATCGCTATGAGGTCAACAATGACTATCGCGAGAGGCTGGAGGCGGCGGGACTGACACTCTCGGGGCTGTCGCCGGACGGCAGACTGGTCGAGACCATAGAGCTGACCGACAGACCGTTCTTCGTAGGCGTGCAGTATCATCCCGAGTTCAAGTCCAGACCGAACAAGCCCCATCCGCTCTTCAGGGAGTTCGTGAAGGCGGCGAAGGATCTGGCCGAAGGCAGGATGTAAGCTGCTATGTGCCTACGGCACATATTCAGCCCGGATCGGTGCGGAGCGTAGACGCGGGAGCGCATCGCGTGCAGCATATGGCATCAGTCGGGATATAAAAAGCAGGAAAAAAGAACGGTGCGACAGAAAAATACAAGTACAGCAGGACACAGAAAATGGAGGCAAGGATGCCCGGTAATATCACAGACAAGAAGCTCGTACTGGAGAGCGGGCAGGAGTTCGCCGGACACGGCTTCGGAGACGGCGGTGACAAGGTCTTCGAGATAGTATTCAACACATCCATGGTGGGATATCAGGAGATACTCTCGGATCCGTCATATACGGATCAGGGCGTCGTATTTACCTATCCTCTCATAGGAAACTACGGCATGGCGGACGACGACTACGAGACGAGGACGCCCAGCATCACTGCCATGATAGTGCGGGAGTACTGCGATGAGCCGTCGAACTTCAGATGCACGCGGACTCTGGGAGACATCATGAAGCAGTATCATATCGCCGGGATAGAGGGCATAGATACGAGGCAGCTGACGCGCATCATCAGGGATTTCGGCAGCTGCAAGGCTATGATTACGGATATCGCGGTATCTCATGACGAATGTATGCGCATACTCGCCGAGACACCGCTGCGTCGCGATCAGGTGAGCCGCGTGAGCAGGAAGCAGGTCGAGCGCTATGAGGCTGAAGGTGCGAGATGGCACGTAGCTGCGATAGACTGCGGCATGAAGCAGAATATAGTACGGATGATGAATGAAAAGGGCTGCACCGTGACGGTCGTTCCGTGGAATACCGCGGCGGCTCAGATAGAGGCGCTACGTCCTGACGGCATATTTATCTCCAACGGACCCGGCGACCCGCAGGACGTGCCCCAGGTCATAGAGACCATCAGGCAGCTGCGCGGGCGCTATCCGATATTCGGCATATGTCTGGGCAATCAGCTGCTGGCACTCTCATACGGGGCAGATACATACAAGCTGAAATTTGGACATCGCGGGGGCAATCATCCCGTAAAGGATCTTGATACCGGAAGGATAGAGATCACATCTCAGAACCATTCCTATGCCGTGGATCCGGACAGCATAAAGGGAACAGGACTTCGCATAAACCGCATCAATCTGCTGGACGATACCGTCGAGGGGATCATCCATGAGAGGGATGCGGCATTTGCCGTGCAATACCATCCCGAGTCGGCTCCGGGTCCGCAGGACTCGAGATTCCTCTTCGACCTGTTCATCGAGATGATGGAGAGGGCGCGTGAGGGAGCAGCCGCCGGGACGTCAGCGGCGGGCTTGGGTGCTCAGGCAGACAGCGAGGGTCATGCAGGCGGGAGTACGAATGAAGGAATGAACCGCCGCGAGACACCTGTGATCAAAAATAAAAGGGAGGGCTGAGCGATGCCGAGGAGGACAGACATACACAAGATACTCGTGATCGGCTCCGGCCCTATCGTGATAGGTCAGGCGGCGGAGTTTGACTACGCGGGCACGCAGGCATGCCTCGCACTCAAGGAGGAGGGCTACGAGGTCGTACTGTGCAACTCCAACCCTGCCACCATCATGACGGATCCCGCCATAGCGGACAAGGTATATATGGAGCCGCTCACGCTCGAATACGTGGCGAAGATCATACGCAGAGAGCGCCCCGATGCGATACTCCCGGGCATAGGCGGTCAGACGGGACTGAATCTGGCGATGCAGCTCGCGAAAAAGGGCGTGCTGCGCGAGTGCGGCACGGAGCTGCTGGGCACATCCCCCGAGAGCATAGAAAGGGCGGAGGACAGAGAGCTGTTCAAGGAGCTGTGCGAGAGCATAGGCGAGCCGGTGATGCCTTCTCTGATCGCTGAGTCGATGGAGGAGGGCGTAGCGGCGGCGCAGGAGATAGGCTATCCCGTGGTGCTCAGACCTGCATTTACACTGGGCGGCACAGGCGGCGGCTTTGCTGACAACGAGGAGGAGCTCAGGGAGATCCTCAAGCACGCGCTGGTGCTCTCACCCGTGCATCAGGTGCTGGTCGAGAAGTCCGTCAAGGGCTACAAGGAGATAGAGTACGAGGTCATGCGCGATGCCAACGACACCGCCATCACCATCTGCAATATGGAAAACATCGACCCGGTCGGCATACATACGGGCGATTCCATAGTCGTCTGCCCGTCGCAGACATTGACCAACAAGGAATATCATATGCTGCGCGACAGCGCGCTCAAGGTCATACGTGCGCTGGGCATAGAGGGCGGCTGCAATGTGCAGTTCGCGCTGGATCCTCATTCCATGCAGTACTACCTGATAGAGGTCAATCCGCGAGTATCCAGATCGTCGGCGCTTGCGTCCAAGGCGAGCGGATATCCGATAGCGCGCGTATCCGCGAAGATCGGCATAGGCATGAGGCTGGACGAGATAGAGCTCGCCAATACCCTCGCGTCCTTCGAGCCCGCGCTTGACTACGTGGTCGCGAAGATGCCGAGATTTCCCTTTGATAAGTTCGCCGATGCCAACAACACGCTCAGCACGCAGATGAAGGCGACCGGCGAGGTCATGAGCATAGGTCGCACGATAGAGGAAGCTCTGCTCAAGGCGACGCGCTCACTGGAGATCGGTGTATATCATCTCCACATGAAGAAGTTCGACGAGATGCCGACCGGGGAGATGCTGAAATATATCGGTATCGGCACGGATGACCGCATCTATGCGATGACAGAGCTGCTCAGACGCGGTGTGAGCGTACAGGATGTCGCGGACGCCAGCACGATAGATATATTCTTCGTGAACAAGCTCATGCATATCGTGGATATGGAGCGCAGGCTGGCAGAGCATATCGGGGATATTGATATCCTGCGCGAGGCCAAGCGGATGGGATTTTCCGACAGGGAGTGCGCATACCTGTGGGGCATGAGCGCCATGGACATCTATAAGCTGCGGCAGGCGCATGACATCTTCCCGGTATATAAGATGATAGATACCTGCGCGAGCGAGTTCGACAGCTATGTGCCGTATTTCTACTCGACATATGAGCAGGAAAATGAATCCGTGGTATCGGATAAAAAGAAGATAATAGTGCTCGGATCCGGTCCGATACGTATAGGGCAGGGCATAGAGTTCGACTATTCGACGGTGCACGCGGTCAATACTATCCACGAGTGCGGCTACGAGGCGATTATCATCAACAACAATCCGGAGACGGTATCGACCGACTATACGACCTCTGACAAGCTCTACTTCGAGCCGCTGTGCATCGAGGATGTCATGAATATCATACATCTCGAGCAGCCCTACGGGGTGATAGCCTCTCTGGGCGGTCAGACGGCGATCAATCTGGCAGATCCGCTGCGCGAGTACGGAGTATCGCTGATAGGTACGGACTGCGAGGCGATAGACAAGGCGGAGGACAGAGATCTGTTCGAAAAGCTCCTCAAGGAGCTGGATATACCCGAGCCCGCGGGCTGTGCGGTGACCAATATCCCGGACGGCATCAGGGCGGCGCAGGAGATAGGATATCCCGTGCTGGTGCGTCCGAGCTTCGTGCTGGGCGGACGCGCGATGCAGATAGTCTCCAAGGAGAAGGATCTGGTGCAGTATCTGCAGACGGCGGTGGAGATAGACGAGGACAAGCCCGTGCTGGTGGACAAATATATCCGCGGCAAGGAGGTCGAGGTGGACGCCGTATGCGACGGTGTGGATGTATTTGTCCCGGGCATCATGGAGCTGGTGGAGAGAACCGGCGTGCACTCGGGAGACTCCATGAGCGTATATCCGCCGTTCAGTCTGTCGCAGGGCGTGAAGGATACGATACTGAAGTATGCCAAGGCGCTCGGACTGGGCATAGGCATAGTCGGTCTTTACAATATACAGTTCATCGTGGACGAGCACGACGATGTATATATCATCGAGGTCAACCCCCGCTCGTCGCGTACCGTGCCTTTCCTGTCCAAGGCGACGGGATATGATCTGGCTACGATAGGAACCCGCGCCATACTGGGGCAGAGCCTCAAGGAGCAGGGCATCATGCGCCTCTATCCCGAGGAGAAGAAGAGATGGTATGCGAAATGCCCGGCATTTTCCTTCTCCAAGCTCAGCGGCATGGACGCATATCTGTCGCCGGAGATGAAGTCTACCGGCGAGGCGATAGGCTATGATGACAAGTTCCACCGTGCCGTATACAAGTCGATGGTGGCATCGGGTCTGAAGCTCTCGACCTACGGAACAGTGGTAGTAACGCTGGCTGATGAGGACAAGGAGGAGGCACTGCCGCTGATATACCGCTTCTACAGGATGGGCTTCAATATCGAGGCGACGACGGGTACGTTCAACTTCCTCAGAGAGCACGGCATGCGCGTCAAGCTGCGCAAGAAGCTCAGCGAGAACAGCTCCGAGATACTGGATACGTTGCGCAGCGGATTTGTGAAGTATGTCATAGATACCAGAGCGATACTGTCGGGCATCCACTATGTGGACGGTGTGGCGATACGCCGCACGGCGGTCGAGAACGGCATCACGCTGCTGACATCGCTGGATACCGTCGCGATACTGCTCAATGTGCTTGAGGAGCTCAATATCAGCATATCTACGATAGACGACGACAGTCCGGACATATGCCCTCAAAGACCATCCTGTGACGGATGATCTCAAAGCCCGACTGCATGGCCGTATCCGCATCAAGCTGTGTCTTATACGGATACGGCGCGTCTATGACTCTTTTGCATTTATCGCATGGACGTCCTCATAGATCTGCTCCGCCGTCGGATGATCGCTTCTTGACTGCACTGCCTGCAGCACCAGCCTGCGCTGCTTGGTATCTCTTCTTACGATTTTCATTATTATCCTCAATTATTATAAAAAGCTACAAGCCTCCGCAGCGGGAGGTGAGCAGCGGATAGCAAAAAGTGGACAGTGGTCAGTGAGAAGTGCTCAGTGACAAGTGGATAGATATGAGAATGCAGGCGATACTCGGACAAACGATGAGTATCGCTTGTGCTTTATCTATCCTAGGGTTGAGACACGAATAGGGGTGTGATAATATGAAATGCGAGATTTCGTATTCAAATGGATGCACCATCATTCAAAATGAAAGGGTGATTATATATGTTGACAGTTCAAGGTTATTACGATGGAGTGGCAAT
>CAVJQN010000129.1:0-2811 GCA_963651635.1 Agathobacter sp. | reverse complement strand
CAGCGACCAGGCGGACAGCATGCCCGTAAAGCGCGTATATAAATATAAATCGGGCGTGAACATCATGTACGGCTGCGACAACTTCTGCACATACTGCATCGTGCCGTATGTGCGCGGGCGCGAGCGCTCGAGGCGCCCGGAGGATATAGTCGCGGAGATAGAAAATCTGGTATCGACCGGGGTCATAGAGGTCATGCTGCTGGGGCAGAATGTCGATTCATACGGCAAGGGACTGGAGGAACCGACGGATTTTGCAAGGCTGCTGGAGATGGTATGCGCCATAGACGGGCTGGAGCGCGTGAGATTCATGACACCGCATCCCAAGGACTTCTCGGACGATGTGATACGCGTCATCAAGGAGCAGCCCAAGATTTGCCGCCATCTGCATATGCCGCTGCAGTCGGGCAGCACTCAGATACTGCGCCGCATGAACCGCAGATATACAAAGGAGCAGTATCTGGAGCTGATAGAGAAGATCAGACGAGAGCTTCCTGACGCAGCCATCACAACGGATATCATAGTCGGATTTCCGGGAGAGAGCGAGGCGGATTTTCTGGATACCATGGACGTGGTGGAGAAGGTGCGCTTTGATTCTGCATTTACCTTTATCTATTCGCCTAGGACGGGTACCCCTGCGGCGAAGTTTGAGGATCAGATATCGCCCGATGTCGTAAAGGAGCGCTTTAACCGTCTGCTGGAGCTCGTACAGAGGATATCGGCGGAGAAGACGGCGCTGCTCGTCGGTCAGGTGCAGCCCGTGCTTGCGGAGACAGTAAATGACCATACAGACGGATATCTCACGGGACGGCTGGGCAATAATGCCGTCGTGCATTTCCCGGGAACGCCGGATATGATCGGACGGATCATAGACGTAAGGCTTGATGAGGCAAGAGGCTTTTACTATATCGGGAGCGTGATATAAGATGCTATCACCTATGATGCAGCAATATATGGATACGAAGAAGGAGTACAGCGACTGTATCCTTTTTTACAGGCTCGGAGACTTCTACGAGATGTTCTTTGATGACGCCAAAACGGCGGCACAGGAGTTGGAGCTGACGCTGACCGGCAAGGACTGCGGTCTGGAAGAGCGTGCGCCTATGTGCGGAGTGCCGTATCATTCCGTGGATCCGTATATATCGCGGCTGATCGAAAAGGGATATAAGGTCGCCATCGCGGAGCAGATGGAGGATCCCAAGCTCGCCCGGGGGCTGGTCAAAAGAGAGGTCATCAGAGTGGTTACCCCCGGCACGGTGACGGGGGAGAATTCGCTGGACGAGAGGCGCAACAACTATCTGTGCTCCATCGCATATATCTCGGGTGCGTACGGCATATGCTTTGCCGATATCACGACCGGAGACTTCAGGGTCACTCAGGCGGATACGCTGCGCCAGCTTGAGGACGAGCTGACGGGATATGCGCCCGCGGAGATCATCTACAATCAGAGCTTCGTGATGTCGGGCGCGGATGTGCAGGCATGGCGCGAAAAGTATCATATCGCGGCATCGGAGCTGGACGGCTCGTATTTCAGCGACGAAACAGCCCGCCGCGTGCTGTGCGGGCACTTCAAGGCGGCGTCGCTTCAGGCGCTGGGACTGGAGGACTGTCCGTCGGGGACGCTCGCCGCGGGCGCTGCCATGCAGTATATCTACGATACGCAGAAGCACACCTGTGATAATATAACCGGTCTGACTATATACAGTCTCGGCGGCTTCATGATAGTAGATGCAAGCACGCGCAGGAATCTCGAACTGTCCGAGACCATGAGGAGCAAGGACAGGCGGGGGAGCCTTCTGTGGGTACTGGACAGGACGCAGACGGCTATGGGCGCGCGTATGCTCAGAAGCTGGCTGGAAAAGCCGCTGATAAAGACCGATGAGATCAACAGGCGTCTGGACGCGGTGGATGAGCTGCTGGCGGAATTTATCACACGGGAGGAGCTGCGCGAATATCTGCATCCGGTATATGATCTGGAGCGGCTGATGGGCAGGGTGGCATCAGGCAGCGCCAATCCGAGAGATCTGATCTCGCTTAAAACATCACTCTCCATGCTTGGACCAGTAAAGACGGTGCTGGAGCGGTGCAAATGCGCCCTGCTCAAGGAACTGTGCGCGGGGATAGATACTCTCGATGATATCACAAGTCTCCTTGAGACCTCGATCAATGACGATCCGCCGATGGTCGTGCGCGAGGGAGGCATCATCAAGGATGGCTATAACGAGGAGGTCGATCGCCTCAGAGCGGCACGAACCAACGGCAAGACGTGGCTGGCGCAGCTGGAGAGCAGGGAGAGGCAGCGGACAGGCATCAAGTCGCTGCGCGTCAAGTACAACAAGGTCTTCGGCTACTATCTGGAGGTCACCAATTCATTCAAGGATCTGGTACCCGCCGACTATATCAGAAAGCAGACGCTGGTGGGCGCAGAGCGCTATACCACGGATGAGCTCAAGGAGCTGGAGGCTACAATAGTAGGCGCGGAGGACAGACTGAGCACTTTGGAATATGACCTCTTCACCGAGGTGCGCAGGCAGGTCGCAGGCGAGGTCGTGCGGATACAGGCATCGGCATCGGCGGTCGCGGCGGTGGATGTGCTGGCGTCGCTGGCGCAGACGGCATATGCCTCGGGATATGTGCGTCCGCATATCAACAGAACCGGAGTTATAGATATAAAGGCCGGCCGCCATCCCGTCATCGAGAGGATGATAGGCGAGGACAAGTTCATAGCCAATGATACATATCTGGACTCGCAGGACGACCGCGTCAATATCATCACGGGACCCAATATGGCGGGAAAATCCACATATATGCGCC
>CAVJQN010000128.1:0-7094 GCA_963651635.1 Agathobacter sp. | reverse complement strand
GCAGTAAGTCCCGTCTTCTCTCCCCGACGTGCCTCCGACCTTGACATCTCCCGCGTGACCGTCCCCGGATCTGCCGGTATCATGTGCCCAAGCATCTTCGCTTGTATCATGCGCCCCGGCATCTTCGCTTGTATCATGCGCCCCGGCATCTTCGCGTATGTCATATGTCCCGGCATCCCCGCGGCAGTTCTGCGTTCTCTCACTGCATTTCCCTCTCACGCGATCGTACAGCGCAAAATGCGCATAGAAAAGCGCGACAGCCCAGAAATGCATCCAACCCGTGCCATTGGTCAGCATCTCCCACTTGTCCAGCGAAAAGATGATAAACATGAGTATCGGTATCACGACCAGCCGCACGTTCTGTCTGATGCAATATTTGCCGACTACTGCCGCGCATGCTGTCAGCCCCGCTGCTCCCAGCATCATATCAAAAGTCGTGCTGTAGCCCAGCACCTTCACATTGAACAGCCGCTCCAGATACGTGACAGGTATCCGCTCCAGCGTATCCGCGTGCAGGTACGGCGACGGGTCGAGCACGTTCGGGAGATATGTGTTGATGAGCCGTATATAGTCCGTATATACGACATCCACCGTCGCGCTCCTGATATATGCAGTTATAAATAAAAAGCCCATCACGGTCAGCAGCGCCGCCGTCATCCTCTTTGCCATATTTGCCCCCGCACTGTCCGTGTCATCTCTCATTTCGCCATATATCCACTGTTCACTATCCGGCGCGGCTCTGACATCGCCATATCAAGATGCTGTGTCCTGCTCTCTTGATCTTTTTATCTCTCGACCCTTACAAACAGATTATTTTTTTTATCCTCCGTCAGCACTATGATATCATCGCCCTGCGGAACCTCGTCTATCGAGTTCACGTGGATGATCGGCGTATCTGCCGCCTCCCGCTTCGGATCAAAGGTCTTGAGAAATGTCCTCGCGGTGAAGTCGCTCATCTCATATTCATTGCCGATGATATATATGCTCCTGCCCCACAGCGAGTCGCCGTAGCGCCCGTAGGTCTCGTCAGCCAGCGAGTTGTAGCGCGACTGGTTCGTGAAAAGATATATCTTATAGTATCCCGTCCGGTAGTACATATCGCATACCGTCATGGCAAGGACGGCGCACGTCAGCCATACCGCCGCCGCGGCGTTCCTTGCCGCAGGCACACATCCGTACAGATATGCCAGCAGAAAGCACATAAATGCCCACGTAGCATATATCCAGCGCATCTCCACGCGTATAGTCACGGACGATGCCGCCATGCAGCCTATCATAAATCCGCCGAAGAATATGACATTTTTAAGTGTTCTGATGCATCGGCTTTGCGACGGTCTGCCGGAAACGATGCCGACCGTGCAGGATATCACCATCAGCAGGATAAACGCTATGAAAGCATATACCATCAGGCGTATATACTGCGGCGTCTGCTCCCACGGGATGCCGTTGAGGTGCTCCGGACCGGCATTGATCCCGAACAGATACTTGATCTGATCCTTGAAGGAGTTGACTGCCAGCTCCAGTGTAAATGTCTCCTGCACCTCAGTGCCGCCCGTGCCCGCAGGCATGAGCTTGCCTATCGTAAGATATCGAATCAACTGCACCAGCGCGAAGACCGCAGCCGAGGCCGCTCCGGCGGCGAGACGCTCACGCCTGCTGCTTCCCCGGCGCATCGCCGCCGCGTATATAAGCATCGGCAGCAGCACCATGTACCTCTCATGCGTGAAGCATATGACAAAATACAGCAGCAGCGCACTCATAAAGCGCCTTGCATTTCCGCCGTTCATATAGTCATAGAGCCGCGCACATATCATGATTGCAAGGAGCATCGCGCCCGACTCCAGCGTCCCCAGCAGCTGGCTGATGCTGTAATATGAAAATCTGGACGTGATGATGGCTAGGCTCAGTATCCAAGCGACATGGCGCGATCCCGCCAGTCTTTTCATGAAGCAGTAGCAATAGACCGCGATGATGAGCATGATCACGAGGTTGATGGGAACTATCCATTCCATATGCGTGCCTATCACCGCCAGCTCCAGCCACGAGATAAACCAGAAGACCGGGCGGAATCTCGATGATCCCGTCGGAAATACAAATTCCAGAAAGCTCCATTCCCCGTAGCAGGACCAGTTGTACAGGTCGTCCATATACAGCCCCGATATACGGATATCGCGGTTGACATATACGATCCATATACCCAGCAGCAGGATACGAACGATATCTTCAATATTGAATTGTTCCGCGCCCGCTGCGGGCGCTCTGCTCTGTCTTCGGCTGGTCATATATGTGTATATTGCTTCCTCATGGTTTACTCGCGACGGTGATGCACGTCGGCTGACCTCTCTGTCCGATATCTGATCACTGTCCGCATCGTCCCGCACATCTCAAAGCGCTCGTGCTGTCTGCCCTTGCTCTGCTCCGCTCAGCCGCGGTATCACTGTGCTCCCGGCTTTGGACGATGCATGGAACTCTCCGGCACCGGGATAATGCACGGCTTGTACGCATCCTCCCGCGGATCCTCGCAGAACACGAGCACATTCTCATCCGCAGGGTTCGGCACCTCGTGCGGCCACGCCACGTGTATGATATTCATGCAGCGCTCCTGCCCCAGCGGCTGGTGCGGCGCCAGCATATGTATCTCCTCAAAGCGCGATACCTGATAGAAGTTTCCCACGATATAGATGTCCTTATCGTATATCTCCTCTCCGTATCTCTCATACGTCTGGCTCATCAGCGACTCTCTGCGCGCCTGCTCCCGAAACAGATATATGTTGCTGTAGCTGCCCTTGTAGTAGAGGACACATGCCGTTGAAAGCACCGCCGCCGCGCACGCCGCCGCATATACAGGCACTCTCAGCTCCGGCTTCCTCCTGCCCGTCACGGCGGTCATATATGCGAGCAGTATACAACACATACCCCACGACGCGTATATCCACCGCAGCTCCACCCTGATAGTAACCGACGATGCCGTGATATATCCGATGATGAAGCCGAGGAAGAATATCGCGTCCGCTATGTGACTGAGATATCCGATTTCTGTGGCTGTGTGATGCTCCTGTGTCGTGTCAGCATCCTCACACCTTACTTCATCTTCCGGTACCAGACTTTCTTTTTTCTTTCTCCCCTCACATATCGCCTCTGCAAACCGCAGCAGCACATATATGACCAGCGCGTCCGTGACCACCGTGACAGCCTTGATGACAAGCGACGTGTCCGCCCATCTCACACCGCACAGATGCACCGGACCGGCATTGATTCCGAGCAGGTATGCCACCTGCGACAGCGCATTGTGCATGAACAGTCTCACGGAAAATGTCTCCGTGATCATGGTTCCCGCCGTACCCGCCGGAACCACCGTGCCTATCTTTATATATCTGAGCAGCATCACCGCTGCAAATATCCCGCTCACGCTCAGCAGCTCCGCCGCCACGCTGTGCTTAGCTGCCGCCGCGCTGCATTTCTCAGCATCTGAGTTCTCTGCTGCAATCGTGCGGCATATGCCAGCCTTTGCTACGTCTCCTCTCCCCGGTGCGGCGCATCCCGCCTCCGCGCCGCATTTCCCTGACATACCGCACACCGGCAGAGAGCCGCGCCTGCGCCCTGCCCGCCATCTCACATATGCCGCATAGTAGAACATCGGCAGCAGGACCATATATCTCTCATGCACGAGGCATGCCGTCACATAGCAGACAAGCGCCCCGTAGAAGAACCATACCCTGCCGCCGTGCATATACTCATACAGACATATGCATATCAGCAGTCCCAGCAGCAGAGGCACGGACTCGATGATCCCCAGCAGCTGACTCACGCTGTAATATGAAAAGCGCGAGCTCTCGAACGCGACCGCTATCAGCGCGGCCACCGGTCCGGGTGCGCCCAGCCGCCTCATGAAATGATACATGATCCACGTCGTCAGTGTCAGTATGCCCAGATTGATGGGGATGATCATCCACAGGTGATTGTCTATCAGATGCACCTCCACCCACTGCATCGCCCACAGCACGGGGCGGTAGTGCTCGTAGTCGCCGCCCTCAAATACATAGCTTAGCAGCGGCTTACTCTGCGCGTAGTACCACTCGACCAGATCATCTATGAACAGCCACGAGGTATGCATATCGCTGTTGATGATATATCCCCATGCCGCAAAACAGAGGAGGATAAGCACCTCCCCCGCCAGCTTGCGCCGCGATATATGCCATTTGTCACCGATATGCGTCATATGACCTTCTGTATATCCTCTTCACCGCCTGCGCCGCTGCCGCCGGGAGCAGCCTGTCAAACATCTCCGATTCCTCGCGCTCGCGGGAATGATCCGCTATGCACAGTCCCGTCGCCGCGTCCCTGTGCACACGATAGATGATAAGCGGCCTTTCGACGCATATCCAGCGTCCCCGCCTGTATGCCTGCCCAAGAAGCATATCCCAGTCCAGCACGAATTTATATCCCGTGTCAAATATATCATGCCCGCACAGCGCCGGATCGTAGGAACATGACGGGCAGATGATGGGGTTGCCCAGCGTGATGGCGGCACGCTTGACCGACGTATATCCGTTCAGACACGGAAATGTCAGCGGCAGCCTCAGTATGCGCTTTACATATCCGATCAGCCCCGGCGCGACCAGTCTGCGGTCTCTCGCCGTCGCCGAGCCTGTCATGAAGATGCTCATATCGGGATAGCTTTTCTTCATCCTCATCAGGGTAGCCGTATACTCTCTCATATACATATCGTCCTGATGCGCCAGCGTCACCAGATCCGCGCGCGCCGCTGCCGTCTCATATGCGAAGTTCCAGTCATATCCGATGCCGCTCTTGCCGCTGCGCACATATACCGGTATATCATATCTGCCCGCTATCCGGCTCAGATACTCCGACGGCGTAGATGTGCATATCATCAGCTCCGACGGCACAGTCTGCGCCTTCAGTGATCTGATGCATGCCTCCAGATAAGGCGACTGCCCGTACGCGCATATGGCAAATGCATGAGTCATATATTGCTGTCTCCTGTTGTATCTTATCAAGCCATATCTTCCTTTACCACATCCCAGACCGCGTCTATGCTGTGATGCTGCCTTACATATTCCAGCGCCTTGCGGCTCATCTCGCCCAGCAGCGCCGTATCATTATACAGTCTGACTATCGCATCCGCCAGCTCATCGGGACTATCCGCTATCTCCATCACTCTCTGCGCGTCGGCGATGCCCTCCGCTCCCACGGAGGTAGTCACCACGGGCAGCCCGTAGTAGAGCGCCTCTATGACCTTGCCCTTGACCCCCGCACCGTAGCGCAGCGGTACCGCCGCCAGCCGGCACGAGCCGTACAGAGCTGCCAGCTCCTCATCGCTGACATATCCCTTTACTTCTATGCCCGCCGCCTCATCGGACAGCGCCATGATCTCATCGTCGGGATGCGAACCGACTACGATAAAGTGCGCTCCCGTCCGCTCGTGCACCTGCTGCCAGACATTTCCGGCAAACCATATCACGGCATCCTTGTTCGGAGGATGCGAAAATCCGCCCACAAAGAGGATATCCCGACGCTTTTCATAGTCCCTCTCGCCGCCGTCGCCAAAGCTCTCATATACATAAGCCGTGATCGCCTTCACGCGGATATCCGGATCGATCTCATGGATGGCATCGACCTCGACCTGCGACGGATAGTAGGACTGATCCGCCTTGTACAGCAGCCCCAGCTCCACGGAGCGCCAGTAGTCGCTGGACTCCTTGACCTTCGCGTCCCCGGTGAGCATATATTCGCGCATCTCGCGCAGATAGTGCAGATCATGCCCGTAGTAGATGACCTTGAGCTGCGTATGCTCTTTGATGAAGTCGATATATTTCGAGGCTATATGCGGTCTGTTCAGATAGGCAAAATGCAGGTCTTCCGCATGATCCCGTATCCAGTCCCATATCCCGGTCTGCATAGACGCGCCGTAGAGTATCTCCACGCCCATCTGCTCCAAAGCCGTGGAGTACGGCTCCTCATGCAGGAAGTTGTCTCCCAGGAACTTCACCTCATAGCCTTTATCCAGCAGCATCCTGATGTACTGATATGTCGTGCGCGAGCCCGCATCCCTGTCCCATGTAGGCACATAGTGATCCACCACGAGGACTATCCTTTTGCCGCGGCTCCTCTCGCGGGCGCGGAACGGGTCGGGATTGCCTGTATTTTCGTACTGCTCGGTGAGCCGGTGCGCCCATTTCTGCGCCAGCTTGACGGCATTATCCTTCTGATATTTCTTCAGCCCCGTGCCGTTCACATCAGTTCCGTTGGATATGCCCTCGTAGTGCACTACCACGGACAGCGGCTGATAGACGACCCGGTATCCGTGCTCTCGCACCTCAAATGCCAGATCGCTGTCCTCGCAATATGCCGGAGCATACCGCTCGTCAAAGCCCCCTATCTCCTCCCAGAGCGACCTGCGTATCATGATCGCCGCGCCGGATATATAGTCAACATCGCGGACATAATTATATTCGCATTTGTCCGGGTCGTCGCCGCGCCCGTAGTTCCAGCCCGAGCCGTCACTCCAGATGATGCCTCCCGCCTCCTGCAGTCTGCCGTCCGGGTAGACCAGTTTCGAGCCCGTCATGCCTATCGTCGGGTCGCTCTCCATGAGCGTGATCTGGCTTGACAGCCAGTTCTCCTGCACCTGCGTATCATTGTTCAGGAAGAAAAGGTACTGCCCCCGCGCCTTTTTCGCCGCCTGATTGCAATTCCTCAGGAAGCCCTGATTCGTCTCGTTGCGCGCGATCACCAATCCCGTGATGAACCTATCTATATCCGCAGTCGCGTCGCTCGAAACATCGTCCGCCAGTATGACCTCGTACGGGATGCCCTGTGTATGATCTATGATCGAGGCGATGCATTTGTATGTATATTCCACCTGATTGTAGACCGGGATGATGATGGATACCAGCGGCGCATCTACCGCCTCTATATGCAGTCTGCCGCGCTCCTTATATACATCGCCGATCCTGTAGTCGCCCTCTATCAGATTGCGGCCTTCCTCGGTGGAGGTCAGGCGGTGATATCTCACCGGGTGCATGAGCGCCATACGCTTGTAGTCTATGCTCTTGCGTTGCGCGCTGCCCTTG
>CAVJQN010000127.1:4736-10061 GCA_963651635.1 Agathobacter sp. | reverse complement strand
CCCGGCACTCAGAACACCCCGAACAAGCCGCAGCTCGACTACTTCATATGCCTCGTGCCGCTCGCTCTGGTGCTGCTGCTCAATGTCTTCTTCATGCTCCGTCCCGAGAGCTCTCTGAGTGTCACCACTGCTCTGCGCGCCTTCATGTGCGACGATCTCGGCATCTTCTATATAGGCTTCAGCATCTTCGCATTTCTCGGCAGCCTTGCGATAGCATTTTCCAAGCTGGGCGATATCCGCCTCGGCAAGGGCAAACCGGAGTACTCGTCATTTACATGGGGCTCGATGATCTTCACCTCAACGATGGCGGCCGATACGCTCTTTTACTCGCTCATAGAGTGGGCGATGTATGCCAATGAGACGCGCATACAGGAGCTCGGCGGCACTCTCCCGTGGGCATCGACCTATACGCTCTTTCACTGGGGTCCGGTCGCGTGGGGCTTCTATATCATATGCGCGGCGGCATTTGGCTTCATGTTCCATGTAAGGGGGCGTGAGAAGCAGCAGTTCTCGGAGGCCTGCAGACCCCTGCTGGGTGATAAGATAGACGGACCTGTCGGCAAGCTCATCGACACGGTAGGCGTCATCGGCATGATGGCATCGACCTCGACGACATTTGCCATATCCACGCCATTCCTCTCTGAGGCGGTCGCCAAAATCTTCGGTCTCTCCAACAGCGCCGCACTCTCCGTAGGTCTGCTGGTCGGCACCTGCCTGATCTACACACTGGCGGTATTTTTCGGCATGAAGGCGATAGCCAAGCTCGCCATGATCTGCATCTACCTGTTCCTCGGCATACTCGCCTACGTCTTCCTGTGCGGCGGCGAGGCGAAGTTCATCCTTGAAAACGGCCTCGAGTCCATCGGCGTGCTGGTGCAGAACTTCCCGAGCCTGATGACCTATACCGACCCGCTGCGCTCCACGAGCTTCGCGCAGTCATGGTCCATCTTCTACTGGTCGTACTGGGTGGTGGCATGCGTCGGCACTCCCTTCTTCATCGGCATCATCAGCAAGGGACGTACCATCAGGGAAATGATCCTCGGCGGATATGCATGGGGCGTAGCGGCGACCTTCCTGTCCTTTATCATACTCGGCAACTACGGCATAGCGCTCGATCTGCGCCACGGCGCTGGTATCGCAGAGTTTGTAGGCGAGACTGCCAACTATCCTGCGGCGATCACCATGATCATAGAGCATCTGCCGCTGGCGATGGTCTTCCTGTTCGTGCTGGTGATCACGATGCTTGCCTTCTATACGACGACCTTTGACTCGATCACGATGGTCTTCTCTACGTATTCGTATAAGAAGCTGCGTGCCGATCAGGAGCCGGGACACGGCATCCGCGTCTACTGGGCGGTGGCATTCATCATACTGCCGATAGCGCTGCTCTTCTCTGAGGGCAATCTCTACGCGATGCAGTCATTTGCCATCATCGCCGCGTTCCCTGTGTCGATCATCCTGCTGATGATCATCGTCAGCTTCTTCAAGGACGCGAAGGCATATCTGGAGGAGGGCAAAGGGCAGGCAGAGTGATTGCCTGCAGCATCCCTGACATTTCCCGTGCGTTTCGGCTCTCTGATCTCCGATATGAGTTTTTTCGTACTCACATATACCATGTTAAGGGGCTGCGCACTATCGATTTAAAATCGGTGGTGCAGCAGCCCTTAGTTTTCAAAATCACCTGTGCTTTTCTCGCAGCCTAGCCGTTTTTATGTCGGTCTCGCCACAGCTGCCGCTATCGTCATCACTTCCCCGCATTTATCGCGTTTCTGACCTTCCTCGGCACGGTGCGGTCGACATCTATCGTCGCGTCCGGTTCGATACGGAGGCTGACAGTGCCGTCTATGACCTGCGTATCCTGATAGCGTCCGTCCCACTCGAGATCCATATACTCGACCGTATCGCTGTACATCTTGATATCCAGCGAGCATCCGTCCTCCCTGATGCGGTAGAGCCTGCCGTCCTCCAGATCCTTGCGCTCTATCTTGCCTTCCTTGTGCAGGCTGTAGAGCATACGCGCCATCTCACGCGATGTCGGGATGCTTCCGGCGAGCTCATAGACTCTGCCCTCGGAGTCGATCACACTGCTGCCCGTCACGTAGTACTTGGCATCCTCACCCGCTATGCAGATGACCTGCTGACCCGATACCTCCACGAAGTAGGCATCGCCCTTGAGCTCGGTGGTCTTATCACCGCTTTTGATCACACAGCTGATACGCACCGTGAGATTGGCATTTTCCAGATAGCTGTCAACTATACGATAGTTGTGCAATGTATCTGATATCGACGGTACGTAGTGCCAGAGCGCCGTCACGCCTATGATATCCGCGCATATGACGACGGCGATGATCGTCACCCATTTCTTCAAGTGATGCCTTATCGAGAATATCACTATGAGTATAGCGACGAGCGCCGCACCCAGCGCCTGTATCCACCAGACTATGGACGTCTCCAGCACCGTGATCCTCGATGTCTTCCCGCTGAGTGTGAACTGCATATAGCTGCCGACCATCTCGGTCTCCACGGGCTCCCATGTATCGCCTGTGTACGCATATATGGCGATTCTGTCCGTTTCACTCGCCTCGGACTCCGGCACCAGATAGCGCACCGTATGCACCGCGTCATCCGGGAATGTCAGCACCCACTGCTCTATGATGCTTCTGTCAAATGCATGCGCGAACTCCTTGATCCCTCCGGGCGTGGATACATTGAATTCCTCCACCACCGGCTGCGCGGAAAATCTCGCGTCCGTGCCGTACTCGCCCTCGAGGAAGAAGGTGCGCCGTCCGTCCACACGCGTCTGCGATGCCGCCATAGCGGTGACATATGTCGTATACTCCGCATTGACATCCGTATCAAAGGTCAGATGCTCGAGCGGGATATTCTCCCATGTGCCGTAGCAGTTCTCCTTCTCCGGGATCTCGGGATATACGCTCTCATCGAAGGACTCGCCGTATGTAAAGGTCTTGCGCGCGACCACGATAGGATCTATATCATCGTCCTCGTCCTCATCTGCAAAGAAGGTCAGTGTAAATACAGCAAACTGCTCCGGCGTGCTCTCCTCGTTCATGAGCTGCTCGTACGTGATAGGCTCCGCGCGTCCCGTGTAGCTGGCGCGGTTGATGCCTGCCAGCCCCTCGGATACGAAGTAGTTGTCCTTAAATACTCCCTCGTCATATCCCGATATCGAGCCTGCGTACTGCGCCTCCTCCGGCGCGGAAACCATGGCGCGGCAGCTCTCGATCACCGCATCGCAGTCCTCATGATCCGTCTTTTTCTCGTCCGCGGTCGTAGATCCCGCGATGCCGCCCAGGAACTTCTCTCCGTAGAGGAAGCACTTGGCATAGCAGCGCTTCACACCCGACTTCGCACAGCCCGCGATGCCGCCGACATAGTCAGAGTCCTCGCTTCCTATACGCCCGTAGCCCTCGCAGTCCGTGATAAGCCCGATCTCCTGAAGTCCTACTATACCTCCGACATACTGCCGCCTGCACTCTATCTGCGCCAGCGGATCGTTGACGCAGCCGGTGATGATGACACGCAGCTCGTACTGACGACGCAGCACGCTGGTCAGGCTCTCAGTGGTGTCGAGGTCGTCCTCGGGGTTGAGCTTGTTGTACAGACCCATAGATCCCGCGATGCCACCCGCGTCTATATCACCCGATACATCACCGTAATTCGTGCAGTTTGCTATCCTGCCGTCCGCTCCGACCGCCGTGTCTGCGGTACCTCCCGCTGCCGCGATGTCCTCGGTGGTATCCGTGATGCGCCCGCCGATGGAGTAGCTCTCGATATCATCTATCGCGTCGCCCAGCGTATCCGACATGCCCTTGGTCGTATCACTGGCTGCCTGCGCGTCGGATCTGATAGTATGAGAGCTGGACGATACCTCGTCCGTGATGACACTCATCTGATCCGATACATCATCGAGAGAATCATAGACGCTCTGCATCTGCTGATGTGTCTCATCGCCCAGTGTAGTAAACTCCAGCTGACCGTTTCTTGCCACATAGTCAAAGTACTCTCTCACGTCCGTGCCCGCCACCTTGGCTGCACCGCGCGCCTCCTCCAGATATGCCAGCGCACTCGCCGTGTCACCTGCCAGCAGCGCATCGCCTGCATTGGACAGGCTCTGACGCGCCCTGTTCAACTCGTCGGCTACATCCGCCGCCGTCGTCACTCCGTCGTGGAGAGTCTCGGTCGCGCGGTTGATCTCATCTATATTGGTATCGGCGAAGTCCTCCAGCGAGTCCGTCATGTCCTGGAAGCTGTCAACAGTCCAGTCCAGACGGTTCTGCAGCTCTCTGACATGATCCACCAGCCGGTCGGAGGCGCTGCCCGTATCGTCTATCGTCCTGTTCATCAGCGCGTTAAGTACATCTGCCTGCTCGCGCAACCGTCCCGAGTAGTCCTCGCCTTCCTTGATGATGACGCACGGCTCAGCCATGCCGACTATACCGCCGACATCCTTGCGTCCCTGCACTATGCCGCGGTTGGCGCAGTCCGCCACATATCCCGCATTTCTGCCGACTATACCGCCGACATTGTACCCGACGTGCTCGTAGCCTATGCCTGCGTAGTTGGTACAGCTCATCACGACGCCCTTGGAATATCCCGCGATGCCGCCAGTGTCCGCCACGAGATTATACGTATCGGGCGACGAGAGCTTCCTGATGCTCGTCTGGATATCGAGGCTCAGATCGTCTATGGAAAATGACGGATCTACGCTGACTGTATTGACAAATGACCTGTTCTCGCAGCCCGTGATCACGCCCTCATTGTATCCGGCGATGCCGCCCGTCATCGACGAGCCGATGATATGACCTCTGTAGGAGCAGCCGCTGACGGTGCCCGACTCGCAGTTATACCCCACGATGCCGCCGACATAGGTCTTGGCGTCTATACTGCCCGCGAAGCTGCAATTCTCCACAGTGCCGTAGTTGAGCCCTACTATGCTCCCGGCGTAGCTCTTCGTTCCTTCGAGCTTGATCTCCCCTTCCATCTTCAGATTGCGCACGATCGCGCCCTCGGAGAGCTTTGCAAAAAGTCCCGCAGGCGCGGAGGTCGGTGTGACGGTCACTCCCGTGATTTTGTGACCCTGCCCGTCAAATGTACCGCCAAAGACGGGCATGGGCTGCCACTGCTGTCCGCCCATATCTATATCAGCGTCCAGCACGACCAGCTTGCCCGCCGTGTCCGCGTCGTACTCGCACTGCCGGGCGAAGCTGCGCAGATCCGTTATATCGCGGATGTGGATGTCTGCCTGCACGGTCGCCTGCGTATCAGTGCTCGCGGTTTTATGAGTCGCCTTGTCAGCTGTCGCTG
>CAVJQN010000127.1:0-4604 GCA_963651635.1 Agathobacter sp. | reverse complement strand
CCGCAGTCGCCGCCAGCGTGTCCGCCGGCGCACCAAGGCACAGCGCGCCGATCAGCGCGGCGCAGCCCAGGAGCTTGACCGTCTTGAACGATGTCTTTTCTATAACCTTGATGCTGATCAGCAGTATCTGCGGCAGCACGAACATAACCATCACCATGGATATCAGCGTGCCGCGGCACAGGCTCTGCCCGACGCCGACGATGGCGCACTCGGATGTCATATGCCCGATCAGATAGCCGGATATCGCCAGTATCGGACCGGATGTGATGATGGTGGGAAATGCATAGTTCATGGTCTCTATGATCGCCTCACGCGGCTCCATCTTGTCCTTGAGCTCCATGAAGCGGCTCGCGATGACGATGGCATAGTCGATATTGGCGCCCATCTGTATGGAGCTGACTATCAGATAGCTCAGGAAGAACAGGTTCACATGGGTAAATGCCGGTATCGTAAAGTTGATCCATATGGAGCCCTGTATGATCGCGATGAGCAGCAGCGGCAGTCCCACCGAGTTGAACGTAAACAGGAGAACCACCAGCACGACCAGCACACTCAGTACGCTCACGACGACATTATCCGTGGCAAATGACTTCTTGAAGTCGTACTCGGAGGTCACGTCGCCCGCTACGTATATATCGCCGTCCTCGTAGTATTCCTTGGCTATCTCCTCAAGGTTGTCTATATATGAATAGGTCAGGTCTCCGCCGTCCGGCAGATCAAAGTAGACCAGCATACGGTCGTACTCGCTGCCCGTGAGCTGGAGCTTGGCATTGCGCATCTCGTCCGCCGCGTCCATGAGATCCTGCTTCTTGTCCTCGTCCAGATCCACATAGCCCTCATCCACCTTGTCCGCGGCATAGATGAACATATCTATCAGCGGCACGGAATATTTGGATATGCCGCCTACGATGCGCCCGTACTCCTCGTTGTCCACGGCATATGCCATATAGACCACCTGCGCCGCCTCGTAGTCCAGATCCGCCAGCTCGGCGAACTGTCTCGGCGTGAGCGAGTCGGTCAGCATGTATCCGTCCTCCGCCTCGGTATTGGCGAGACCTGTCACGTGATCGACCATATCCTCCGCCTCGATCTCCGCTATCATCTTCTTCTCTGTCTCGTAGTCGCCCCCGGGTACTACCAGCGCCACCATGGCGGGAGAGGTAAATGTGTCCTTGATCATATTGTCCGCGATCTGCACGTCGTTGAGCTTGGGCGTGGTGATCGCGTCATATCCGTACGCGTAGGGGCAGTTGCCCGACAGCACGCTGCAGACGAGGATCACCGCAAGCGCGGGCAGCGGCACCAGCTTTCTCGTCGCGTAGGCGTACTTACCTATGAAGGGCACCTTGGGGATAAATACCCTATGGTGCGTCTTGTCCATCAGCGGTCCGAAGAGCATGAGCAGACCCGGCATGATGAAGAAAACCGAGCCCAGCGCGAAGAATATCGACTTGATCAGGCAGATAGCCATATCCGGGCCTACCTTGAACTGCATGAACAGCATGGCGACGAGACCTCCGATGGTCGTCAGGCTCGACGCTCCTATCTCCGGGATGCCCTTGGCGAGCGCCTCTATGACCGCCTCGCGCAGCTCATGAGTCTTTCTTTCCTCCTTATACCGGTTGACGAAGATGATGGCATAGTCCAGCGACAGCGCCAGCTGGAGTATGCTCGTGACAGAGTTCGAGACAAATGATATCGTCCCCAGCAGGAAATTCGAGCCCTGATTGAGTATCATCGCCAGCACGAAGGTCAGCAGCAGCACCGGCACCTCGCCCCATGTCTCCGAGGTAAAGGTGATCACGACCACGACGATGACCGCGACCAGCGCCATGATGATATTGATTTCCTGATCTATGATCTCCTTTTTCGTATTGCCCAGCGTCGTGGAGACGTAGAGGTCATATCCGGCGTATCTCTCCTTGATCTGCGAGAGCAGCTCCAGACACCGGTCATCAGTCTCCGAGTAGGAAAATGTTACCGTAAAAAGTGCCGAGACCTTGCTGTAGTGGTCCGTCGTCTCGTCGAAGTCCACGCTCTCCACGCCCTTGATCGCCTCGATCTCGTCGCAGATCTTCTGCGCGTCGTTGTAGGTGATATTGGCGATCATGACCTTGGCTGTACCGAATGTCGTGAACTGCTCATCCATCAGATCAAGACCCACTCTGGTGGAGCAGCTGTCGGGCAGATACTCCGACAGATCGTCCTCGACCTTGACCCACGAGCGGGAGAACAGTGAGAATATCATCCCGATGATGACGATCAGAAATATCAGATTTCTCTTGTCTACGATAAAAGCCGCAATCTTTTTCACGTTGCACCTCTTTAATGCTGTTTGTTTCTATATGTCAAAAATAATCTACAAGGTCTACTTCCGTCAGCTCCGGCTCCTCGTCCGGCAGCCGGGCGGCTGTCTCCTCATCCGGTGCGAGTACACAGCACGCGTATCTGTATCCGTCGTACAGATCCCATTCGTAGAATCTGCACATGGTCGCAGGTTCACAATCTCGCTTCGCCACATGACCTGTACTCTGCTTTCTAGACGCTATGTTGGCACACTCTGTCACTTTCCTCTCTGCCGTGCCGACATCTAAGTTGCCCGCCTTTTTTACGCAGGTTTGCTCATCATCATCCGTACTCATACTGTCAGTGCATGACCCGGCGATCGCCTCGCCGCAAGGCTTATACAGCTTCATCTCGAAGTGTTCCTGCCTCACACACAGGTCACGCGGCGCAAGTCCCGTATATCCGCAGCCCAGCGCCTTCACATAGCTCTCCTTGACGGTCCAGTATCTGAAGAACAGCTTCATCCGCTCCGCATCGTCGCTCAGAGACTTCAGCTCTGCCGCCTCCTCGGGATGCAGCATAGCCGCCGCATTGCGCATCACTCCGGGGCGCAGCAGCTCGACATCACAGCCGCACTCCGTATCCGATACCACACACATCGCCCGCTCGTGCGAGTGAGACAGACTGAAATATACCTGCGGCAGTCGCGTCGGTCTGAACGCGCACCGCTCCCCGTACGCTGCCAAGTCGTAGTACGGCTTGCCGTATGCATTGTGCCTTATATACTCGTCCGCGCCCGGCAGCCCCATGCTCTCCGTCGCCATCGACAAAAGCAGTCCCGCCGCCAGACCCGCGGCTCTGTCGGCCGTCTGACGCTTCGACATGACCCGCTCCCGACGCTCGTCAGAGACCAGCCCCAGCAGCCGTTCAAAAGTCTTCGGTTCCTTCAGCGGCGATGTGTCAGCCGCATATACCTTCAGATACATTGCTCATGCTCCATATCTCGCTTCGACATTTCGAAGTATGTGTCGCGGGTTTCGCGCATTTATATCGTGTTTTCGTATGAATTACAATGAACATGCAATAATCACACGAAGATCAAGGAGCTTTCACACGATGTACGATGTATTGGGACGACTGAAAAACCTGCTCAGCGACAGAGGCATCTCCATCTACCGGCTGTCCAAGGAAACCGGCATCCCCCAGTCCACCATATCCACGTGGTACTCCAACAGCAATCTCCCGCCGATAGACAAGCTCGAGATCATCTGCAAGGCTCTGGGCATGTCTCTCGCCGACTTCTTCTGCGACGAGGGGACTATCCCGGTCGATCCCGCAAATCTCCGCTTCACGCAGCTGTGGCAGCAGATCGACGGCGATCAAAAGCAGCTCATACTCGATCTCATCGATGCCCTCGTCCGCGGACACAACAGCTCCGGCAGTCAGGGACAGCACGCATAGCTACCCTATCGGATCTTCCTCGCACAGCTTTCTGAAACAGCGGCTTGCTGCCGGCTCCTCACTCGTGCCTTGACTTCACTGGCTTCCTCGGCTCGAAATGTATCTTCAGCTCCATATCCAGCCCCTCCGCCAGCTTCTTTAGGAGCTTGAGTGACGGCGCTCTGGAGCCGCTCTCCAGCTTGCTGATATCCGCCTGATCCATGCCGACACGCTCCGCCAGATCCTTCTGTGTCAGTCCCCGCTCTATGCGCGTCCTGACCATAGTCCTGATCGCCTCCACCTCGGGAGGTATGCGTTCCAGCTCCCTTTTGACAGGCGATTCCTTAAGTTGTTTCTGTATACGTTCTCTCAGCCTTCCCAAATCAGCACCACCCCCCGTAACGGGGCATATTGTATGGCGTTTTTTCCATATTGTCAACTTGGTACACGTTGTTTTTTGACAAAACCAAAGCTATAATTACGAGAGAGCAAAGCGTTGTACCAAATCCGGGCACGAGATAGAAAGGAGGTTCTATTATGATAGTGAAGTATAGCATTACACCTGGTCAAAAGCTGACCGAAGAAGAAAGAGAAGAAATAAGGAGTGCAAAGAAGTTGGAGCCTCAGTTCGATGAGGATTGCCCGGAGATGTCGGAAGTGATGCTGAAATCACTGAGAGCAGCGGTAAAAAACAGAAACCGTGTGATGGACTTGAAGAAGGCGTAATCTTGATGCGCTGATATATGATGATACTAGGGTCAAAAGGTTCAAAACTCCAACGAGAGCTTGCTCGCAGCAACCCGTATCAACTTGGGGGCAAAAATCTTTTGACCCCAACATCATAATATGAAAGAGCCGCGGGAGGGATTCGTGATATG
>CAVJQN010000126.1:0-3026 GCA_963651635.1 Agathobacter sp. | reverse complement strand
GTGTCCTGACTTCCCACGCGGACAGTATAGCACCCGCGAACATAAGTTCGCAACCGCAAACATACTCCGGCTGGTGTCAAGATGTATAATCCGCAAAACAGTATAGATATTCTCGTCAGATTTATTATCCGCGTCACCGCCCGAACATCTCCACAAACTCGCCCTCGGATATGATCGGTATACCCAGCTCGCGCGCCTTTTTGTTCTTCGACGAGGTTGACTCGATATCGTTATTGACCAGATAGTTCGTCTTGGACGATACACTTCCGGCGACCTTGCCGCCCTGCGATGTCACATATGCCTTGAACTCCTCGCGATTGGTGAAGTCATGCACATCTCCCGTGATGACAAATGTCAGTCCGGCACATCTCCCCGCCGCCATATCCTCCGGCGCGGTCGGCGCTATATCCTGTATGCGCAGTTCTTGTACGAGCCTCTGGAACTGGTCGCGATTTCTCTCGTCTGCATACCAGCTCAGTATGGAGCTGCTGCGCTCTGCGCCGATGCCCTCTATCTCTTCAAAGCCTGCTCCTGTCTCCAGCCGCTCCAGAAATCCCTTCGTGCCGTACCTGGCAATGATGCGTCTGCCCGCGTCTATGCCTATCTTGGGTATGCTCAGCGCATTGATGAGATTGGCGGGGTGCACATCACGGCTCGCCTCTATGGCCGCTGCCAGATTTTCATAGCTCCTCTTGCCGAAGCCGTCCATCGCCTCGATGCTCTCCCGGTAGTCGGCCAGATGGTAGAAGGACACATAGTCCCTGATATAGCCCGCGTTGATGAACTTCGTGATCGTCTCCACGCTCATGCCGTCGATGTCCATGCACTGGCGCGATACAAATCTCTCGTAGCGCCGGATATGCTTGGCCGTACAGTCCGGATTCGTACAATGCAGTGTCTCGGAGCCTATCGAGCGCCCTATGCGTATCTGCGTCGGCGCTCCGCATACGGGACAATGCTCCGGTATCTCGCATACCGTGCCGTGCGGGTCTGCCTCGATGACCTTGGGGATGATCATGTTGGACTTGATGACCGTGAGCGTGGTCGCCCCCGGAGCTCCTATGCCGAGCCTTTTGAGCTCTGTAAGATTGCACAGACTCGCGCGTCTGACCTCGGTGCCCTCCAGCTGTACCGGTGCAAATACAGCCACCGGCGTGATCGTCGATGCCGCGCAGCTCCACTCGACATGATCCAGCACGGTCTGCGCGGACGTATCCTGCCACTTAAATGCCATGCCTGCATTGGTCGCGTGATGCCCCGTCACGGAGCCCGTAGCCGCGTAGTCCGTGTCGTCATATGTGATGACCAGCCCGTCCACCGGATAGTCCATCTGCCCGCTCTGCACCCGCTGCGTCCATTTATCAATGGCATCCGGCAGCTTTGCTGCGCTGCACGGCTCATAGTCCACGGTAGTGAAGCCGAGCCGGCTGAGATAGCTCATCCTCTCGCCCCACGAGACCATAGGTCTGTCCAGATGCACCAGCGTAAATGCCCGGTATGTCACGCATCTGCGCGCCACCTCATCTGCCCGCGACTCGTCCAGCGCCAGCGTGCCCGCGACGAGATTGCGCGGGTTGGCATATTTGTCATCGTCGTCGTCCAGCTCGTCATTGAGCCGGTTGAAATCCGTATATGATATGACCGCCTCACCGCGCACCACCATATGCCCGGTCTCGGCGATCTCGCCCGGCACGTCCTTGATATAGGGCGCCAGATGTGTGATATTCGTGCCGAATGTGCCGTTGCCGCGGGTCATGAGCTTTGTCAGATGCCCGCCGTCATATGTCGCCGCCATCGTGATGCCGTCCATCTTCCAGCTGAGCCATATGGGGCGCTCCCCCGCCCATCTCTGCAGAACCGAGACATCCTTGGACTTCGCCAGTGACAGCATGGGATACTCGTGCATCTCGCGGCGGTCTCCGGCGAAGCTCTCGTCCGCGCCGGTCTTCTGGGTCGGACTGTCCGGGAGGATATATCCCGTCTCACTCTCCAGCCTTGAGAGCTCGTCGAACATGGCATCCCACTCGTAGTTGCTCATGATCTCGTCTCTGTCGCCGTAGTAGGCATCGGACGCCTCGTTCAGGCGTCTGACCAGCTCCTCTATGCGCGTTTTCTTCTCGTCCATGCTGTATCCTCACTCGACATCCACGATATGAAATCCTGCCGCCTTGCTCAGGCGGTTCACTATCGCCAATCCTATGCCCGTATCATCGAGGCACTGCGCGTATATGGCAGCCACGTCCTTTTTGTCAAATTCTCTGAGCCTGTCAAAGAGCTCATGTGCCTGCTCCATACGGCTGGATACCGGACCGTACGGCACGATGTCAAGGCAGATGCCTGCCTCTGTCAATGCCTGCCCACTCTGCATCTGCTCATAGTGCTGCGCATACTCGTCGAAGCAGAGGATACCTATCGTACTGCCCCCGTGTGTACTGTCGACATTACACTTCGTTACATGCTTTTTCAACAGTCCACCTACCAAGCCATCGATATACGCCGCCGTCGCGTCCGCGCTGCCCCGCACCATGGTCAGCGGCGCTTTGGGCGCGTAGTGCCTGTACTTCATACCGGGAGCCTTGGGCTTTTCGCCTTCCGACAGCGGTGCTACGACCGCCTTGTCTATCTTTATCCGTCCCAGTACCGCCTCCAGCTCCTCCAGAGTCACCGCGCCGGGGCGCAGCAGGCAGGGCTCGTCGCCGCTCATATCCAGTATCGTAGACTCCAGTCCGTACTGGCAGTCGCCCCCGTCCAGCACTGCGGGTACCTTGCCGTCCAGATCCTCTATCACATGTGCCACGGTGGTCGTGCTGGGACGTCCGGACGTGTTGGCCGACGGCGCGGCTATCGGGAAATCCACCTTCCGCAGCAGCTCCCTCGTCACCTCTGTTTTAGGACACCTCACCGCTACCGTATCCATCCCCGCCGTAATGCAGTCGGGTATGATATCCGCGCGGCGCAGCACTATCGTCAGCGGTCCCGGCCAGAATATATCCGTGAGCTTCCATACTATATCGGGTATGTCGCGC
>CAVJQN010000125.1:0-11706 GCA_963651635.1 Agathobacter sp. | reverse complement strand
TCTGTATCAGACCTGCGGCAAGACCATATATGACATATCCTACGAATCAATGAAGAGATTGGGCTTTCCGGTTGACGACCAGCACCTGATCGTTAATGACAACAAGCTGAACGGTTCCAGCAAGGAGCCGGCACGTACTGCCATAAGAGAGGGCGATGCGGCATATCCCAACGGACAGCGTACCGACGGAAATGCGCTGGGCTGCGCGACAACCACCAATCTCGAACCGCATGAGATAGTTATGCTTCTGGGCGATAATATAGGCGATTTCACGGATGCATTTACCGCGGATGGACTTGATGCCGTGAGCCGTTCCGCGCTTGCATCGAGCGGGGATTATGCCGGAGAGTGGGGCACGAAATGGATAGTGATGCCCAATGCCATGTACGGCAATTCCATCAACTACGCGACCGGCTATGGCATGAACAAGCTGTTCAAGCATTATTCATATGTCAAATAAGGCAGGGTTGGACACAAGAATGCCATGCACAATGCGCATTTAATCTGACCATCTTCAAGCCGCATACAAAAAAACCATCACCCGATCGGTTCGTGCGACCGTATAGGGTGATGGGGTTAATATCTATTCAAACTCACCACTTCTCATCGTGCATTTCCGGCTGCCTTCTGCGCCATCTGCTTCTTCACATGCGCGAAGTATATGAAGCACATGATGCACTGCACGAAGGTGGACGCCGGTGTGCCGAGACCTATCCTAAACAGGCTGACGGGAGTACGCTTGCTCATGAAGTACGCTATCGGTATCCTGATGCAGAATGCCGAAAATATACCCTGAAACATGACAAAACCCGTCCTTTGAAATCCAGTAAAATATCCTGTGAAGCTGAACATGATGCTCGTCAGTATCGTATCAAATGCATATGCCTTGAGATAATCCGCCGCTGCCGCTATGACCTCCGGGTCGCTCGCAAAAAGCGATGCCAGCATGTCTCCCCTGAAAAATGCCACATAGCATATGACGAAGCTCACGCACAGCGCCGTCTCCACGCCGTATATAAGCCCTTTGGAGGCGCGCTCATACTGCGCCGCGCCGTAGTTCTGCGCCGTAAATACCGAAACCGCCTGAGACATCGCCGACGGAAAGAGCATGACAAATCCGCTGATCTTGCCTGCTACTCCGACTCCCGCGCTGACGACCACGCCCAGATTGTTGACTATCGCCATGACTACGAGGAACGATACGCTCACCAGAAAGTCCTGCAGCGCCAGCGGTACGCCGATCTGCATGATCTTGCTTATCACCTTTTTGTGAAATCCGATCATGGACATGCTGAAATTGAACGGCAGCTCTCTGCCCTTTAGCACCAGCAGACATACCACGACGCTCACTGCCTGCGCCGCCACCGTGGCGATAGCAACTCCGGCGCTGCCCATGTTCATCTTAATCACAAGGAACAGATCCCCGAAGATATTGACCACGCACGCTATCATCACCGCCATCAGCGGTGTCTTGGAGTCGCCTATCCCGCGGAATATACTGCACAGCACATTGTAGGCTACGATAAATACCGCGCCGAGCATGCATATCCTGATATATGCTACCGTCTGGTCAAATGCCTCCGCCGGTGCCTTCATGACAGTCGCTATCGCTCCTGCATTGACCGGCAGTATGGCTGTTACTATGGCGGCAACGATAGCAAAGAATACTATACCGCCGCCGATGACCATCCCCGCCTCGTCCAGCTTCTTCAGTCCGAGACTGTGTCCCAGCAGCACCGTCACACCCATCGACAGTCCCATGATGACCGATGTCACCGTCGATGCCACCTGACTGCCGGTAGAGACTGCCGACACATCCGCCGTCTGTGCAAATCTTCCGACCACGATCAGATCGACCGCGCCGTACATGACCTGCAGCATACTCGCGCAAAACACGGGTATCATAAATTTGATCAGTGGGAGATATATCCTCCCGCTCGTAAAGTCTGTCTTGTTTGATGCCATTTCCCTGCTCCTTTATTGCTGTATAGCCATTTTCAAAGTCAATGGCACATTCTA
Source organism: Agathobacter sp. (assembly GCA_963651635.1). Lineage (GTDB taxonomy): Bacteria > Bacillota > Clostridia > Lachnospirales > Lachnospiraceae > Darwinimomas. The sequence goes on along the minus strand of CAVJQN010000125.1, from coordinate 9,687 downwards.
ACGCCTGTTTCCCGGTCAGTCAAGCGCCGTATCTACGGCATAATGACCGAAAAAATTAAATATCTATATCCCCGTTTTATGTTTATAATTGACTACGGTGAGCTTCCGTTATCCCCCGGCATACGCTGCGGCGGGCGATGCGGAGCCGATCATCATTCATCAGATACAGGCATGCAGCGCACATGCCATCGGAAAGGAAGTACAACCTATGAAAAAAGCCATCCGTACCATACTTGCGGCGGCAGCACTCGCGATGCTGACAGCCATGCCTGCATGGGCCGATACCATCACCAGCATCACCGTTACGGCAAGCGCCCCGGACGATAATGTGCCGATGGAGGAGGGCACTCCGGTCTCTCCGTCATTTGCCATCACATCAGGCAGCTGCTATATCAACGACACGTATGAGTATACCAATTCAACGTCGGGATCCACTACTCACACATATGTGCTTGAGGTATATGCCAACAGCGGCAGCAGCTTCGATATGAGTTCACGCGCGCTCAATGTCAATGTTGTCAACTGCACGGGCGTATCCAAGATTACATACGTAGACAGCAGTCATGTGACGCTGAGAGTCACGGCATATCCCTACTACAAGTGGGAGGTGCCGGATGTCAATGAAAATGACAGCGGCAAGAGCCTCAAGATATCCAAACACGGCGCACCTACTGCCGACTATATCATCGAATATATCAATCAGAGCGGCGACGCCAAGTCGGTCACAGGCTCTACTACCAAGGGAACTCTCTCGATCGAGGCGTACAAAAAGCCGTATACCGGCAGCAGCGACTACAAGCAGGATGCCGAGATCACCGGTATAGCGATCAGAGTGCGCGGCAATGCGGACAAGAATACCTATACCGCGCCCAGTGACTGGCTCATCGTGGAGGGCGACGTCTCTACCGGAGACTACAGCTTCATCGAATATACCAGCTGGAGCGATGTCGGTTCTCCCATCTCCTATTCAGGCGGCTCGAGTACCACACCGACCGGCGTGACGCAGGGCAAGTGGGACGGCAGCGGAACTGTCTGGAGATATATCAGAAACGGCGCGTATGTATACGGCGACTGGATACAGGACAACGGCTACTGGTACTATATAGGTGCAGACGGTCTGATGCAGGTGGGACTGGTCAATGTAGGCGGGCGTATCTTCTACCTCAATCCCACGTATGACAGCACCTACGGAAGGATGCTGGTCGGCTGGCAGAATATAGCCGGTGTCAACCACTACTTCCAGGAGACCTATAACAGCACATACGGCATGATGCTGCAGTAAGACTGCACACTAAAGCTCCCCCACCCTCTTTTCGACGGGTAGGGGAGCTTTTTGTTTTACTCAGTTATTCACATGGCACTCTGTACTGCTCTCGCTTTGCAGCAGCAAAAACGAATGTTTATCACTGCTCCTTCTTCCAGAGTACCTCTCTGTCGGAGCTGCCTGCCGTGATCTTTATCAGCTCATAGCCCTTCATCGTCAGGCGGTAGTCATCGCTGTTCTTCTTGGTTCCGGACTTGATGATGGTTCCGGCGGAGGATATCACGCAGTAGTCTGCGTCCGTTGAACCGCCTATCACATCATCTGCTCCGTACTGCTCTCCGATATACTCGACCTTGCCGTTGGCGCTGAAGGTACATGCATATATCTCAAATCTGTTCTCGGCATCTGCCGTCAGCTTGCGCCCGTTGATGTAGTAGCTGTCTCCGTCGCGCCCGTTGATGCCTCTGCCCTTGCCGGTTCCCGACGTTGTGAACTTGAAGGCGATGGTCTCCCCGTTTACAAGTATGCTCACTGTGCCTGTCTGCATCGAGCCGTCACTGTCTGCGGGCGATGCGAAGTAGTACAGACCTGTCTTGCCTGCGGCCTCGTCCGGGATATAGTCCGTGCCGAGCTTGGTATATGTATCTATCGAAGCCGCATCCGAGGATGAGGTCTCCCCATACTCGATCTCCTGTATCTCGGATATCTCATCATCCGCATATGTGATATAGTACAGACCCGTCCTCATCGCGCCTGACTCATCAAAGAGATATCGCTTGTCATTGACAGTCTTGATGGCGTTCTTGTACAGATTGCCGCCGGAGTCCGCATAGTACCACTGCGCCTCATTGCTGCCGCTCTCGGAATTGTCCGCATCCAGCCGCTCACTCGGCACCACCTTGAACCAGCCCTTGCTCACGCGGGCTCCGCTGGACGGATCGCTGAAATACCTCACCTCGGCATCATCGCCGTCCTCATCCACCCACTCCGAGAGCATGTGTCCGTCAGACGCAAATGCATATTTGAAGCCGTTTATGGTCTTCTGCACATAGCTTTTCTCGTCATTTTCGTTGCGGTACTTTTTGCCGTTGGTGTTGAAGTAGAACCAGTAGTCGCAATATCCGGGACCCTGCGCCGAATTGGACGGGCTGGGATCATATACCCGCAGCTTTCTCCACTGTCCCTTGACCATCGCGCCGTCATCCTCGACACCGCAATAGTAGACCGCCTCAGCCCACTCCGTGGAGTCATCGCTCTTGTCCGCCATGGTATAGCTTCCGTCGTCCTCCAGTATGACCCATCCGTAGAGAAGCCTTCCCATGTCGTCAAATATATATGTCTGTCCGTTTATGTCCTTCCTGCCGCCCACACACGCCTTGCCTGATGCCTGCAGGTAGTACCAGACCGTCTCCCCGAACTCCTCGTCTTCCTCACTGTTGGGAAGCTCGGCCCATGTATTCTTTTTCATGACGCCCTTGTCGTCCAGATAGTAATAGCTGCCGTTGTAGTCGATCAGCCTGTTCGTCGCCAGATATCCGTTCTCGTCCAGATAGAACCATTCGCTGCCGGACTGCTTGAAGGTCGATGCGGCTCTGCTTCCGTCCGCATTCAGATATATCCACTCATTATTGACCTGCACCCAGCCCTGCTGACCCGCGTATGATATCACGGAGACGGCAAATGCCAGCAATGCCGCAAGCATACCTGCCGCCGCTGCTTTTATCAATTTTCTCATCTCTGCCGACCTCCCTGCTTCATGCTCGCCGCGGACATCTGTCCCGCTGTCTACTAGAGTCTATCAGCCTGAGCCCCGATATACAACAAAGTCTATCTTCCGTTTTTCTTACGTTTTCGGCACGGAAGATTTCTCTCACATGGCCCGCGCGGCACGCGCCCTGCGGCATACGGGCATACGGGCATATGTTCATCCTTTGTGGCGCCGGAGTTGTCCTTGTGCTATACTTGTCGCCATGTGGACAGCAAAGAATTGGAAAGATTATGAGGTACTTGACACCTCCTCCGGGGAGAAGCTCGAACGGTGGGGGCGTTTTATACTGCTGCGGCCGGATCCGCAGGTCATCTGGAACACACCCAAGGCTCATCCGAGCTGGAAGAAGCTCAATGCGCACTATCACCGTTCATCAAAGGGAGGCGGCGAGTGGGAGTTCTTCGATCTGCCCCGTCAGTGGCGCATACACTATACACTTGAATCGACAGGCGGCACCCTTGCCTTCAATCTCAAACCCTTCAGCTTCAAGCATACCGGGCTCTTCCCCGAGCAGGCGGTCAACTGGGAGTGGTTCTCGCGTCTCATAGCCGAGGCGAAGATCAAGGATCCGTCCCGTCATATCCGCGTGCTCAATCTCTTCGCATATACAGGAGGTGCGACCATCGCGGCAGCGGCGGCGGGCGCGGAGGTCACGCATGTGGACGCGAGCAAGGGTATGGTGACATGGGCGCGGGAAAATGCTGCCGACAGCGGCCTCGCTGATGCGCATATCCGCTGGCTGGTCGATGACTGCCAGAAATTCGTCGAGCGCGAGATACGCCGCGGCAGCAGATACGATGCCGTCATCATGGACCCGCCGTCCTACGGCCGCGGTCCCAAGGGCGAGATCTGGAAGATCGAGGACTGCATCTATGATCTGGTGGGATTGTGCGCACAGCTTTTAAGTGACGATGCGCTGTTTTTCCTCATCAATTCATATACCACGGGGCTCCAGCCCGGAGTGCTCGCATATATGCTCACCGCGGCACTTAAATCCTCCCGCGGCGGACGCGTGGAAGCGGGCGAGATAGGGCTCCCTGTCAGCGGCGCTTCAACGGGGTATGGTGCGGGCACCGGCGCGGACAAGGCGGAGCGCGCAGGTCATAACTCGCAGGAGGCATCCTTCATACTGCCCTGCGGAGCCAGCGGACGCTGGAGCCGGTGATCATCCGACCTGTATCATTACCCTCATCACAAATCTGTCGGGATCGCCCTCGGCGAGCTCATCGATCAGATACTCCTCGTAGGCATTCCCGACGATCTTCATTTTTTCTATGAATGTCGTCATATCCCGGTAGATATCGTCTGTATCACCGCCGCTGCCGCATACATACCCTACGGCATAGCTGCCCCGGGGCATCATCGCATTTGCACTGCCCGCCTCCCGCACCTTGTTTTTCTGCCTTTTCAGCACCTCTATCGCGGTACCTGTTGTCCATAGTCCGAAACGGCTTGAACAGCCCGATGCGGTCGTAATATATCAGCGTCTGGCGGCTCACTCCCATGAGTCTGGCAAAATCTGAGATCGTAAAAAAATTGTTTGAAGGCATGGCATTTTCCCTTTGACTGTATAGTTGCTATATAGTTTATAACAGCATATCGTAGTCATATATGTCAAGAAAGTGAAGTGAATTTTATGAAGCTGATATTGCAATTTACGAGGAGACATTGGCTGATTTGCGCCGTCTCCGTCATTCTCCTGATACTCGATGTCATGGGAGGTCTTTTCATTCCTACTCTGGCGGCAGAGATGCTCAATCTCGGAGCCTCCGGGGCGGGCTTTGATCGTCTGCTTGAAACCGGCATCAGGATGGTCGTCTGCTCTGCCCTCTCCGGTCTGTGCGGGATACTGGGCGGGTATACATGCTCGATCTTCGCATCCGAGGTCGGCCGGGATATCCGCGTCGCGCTCTACGAGAAGTCTCTCAAGCTGTCGGTATATGATTTCCGGCAGTTCGGCACGGCCTCCGTCACTACCAGAACCGTGTCCGATGTCAATACCATACAGTTTGCCATCAACAGTATCCTCTCCATGCTCCTGCCCGTGCCTGCGGTCTGTGTCGTGGCTCTGATACTGTCCTTCCGGCTCAATACCCGCATCGGATTCCTGCTGCTGATCGTCGTAGTGGCGGCGGTGATACTGGCGCTGTTTATCATGCGCACAGCCGCTCCCCTCTTTCGGCGGCTTCAAAAGCTCCTTGATCGCATGTCCGTCGTATTGCTTGAAAATATCACGGGCGTACGCGTCGTCCGCGCATTTAACAGCGAGCGCCGCGAGGAGGACAGGATGGATGACTCGTTTTTGTCATATGCGCAGACCTCCATCAAGGCAAACCGCTGCTTTGCATGTCTGGACGGGCTTTCATTCTTTCTGATCAATGCGTTCATAGTAGCGGTTTATTTCATGAGCGGAGCGCAGATAAGCACGGGCAGCCTTCAGATCGGCGATATCACGGCACTGATAGAATATGCAATACTGGTGCTTTTCTTTCTGATGATGGCGCAGATGGAGATACTGACGCTGCCGCGGGCCATGGAATGCTGCGAGCGTATACGCGAGGTGCTGGAGCACAGCCCCGAGATAAATGATAAGCCTGACTGTGTGCCGGCAGATACGGAGGCCTCCTGCGGCGATGTACTGACATTTGACGATGTGTCCTTCCGCTTTGCGGATGCCGAGGAGGATACCCTCTCACATATCAACTTCACATGCCGGCGCGGTGAGACGACCGCCATCATCGGAGGAACAGGAAGCGGCAAGTCTACTATCGCCTCTCTTATACTGCGCTTTCATGATGCAACAGGCGGCGCTGTCAGGCTGAACGGCGCGGACGTGAAAGATCTGTCTCAAAGCAGTCTGCGCGATCATATCGCCTATGTGCAGCAAAAGGCATGGCTCTTCTCCGGCACGATCGCGGAAAACCTGCGCTTCGCAGACAGCTCAGCCACCGATGAGGAGCTGATGCATGCGGCTGATGTGGCGCAGGCGGGCGATTTCATACGCTCTCTTCCCGACGGCCTGAACTCATATGTGGCACAGGGCGGAACCAACTTCTCCGGAGGTCAGCGGCAGAGGCTGTCCATCGCAAGAGCACTGGTCAAGAAGCCCGACCTGTATATCTTCGATGACAGCTTCTCGGCTCTGGACTTCAAAACCGATGCTGCGCTGCGCCGTGCGCTGAGTACTCAGACGGGCGATGCCGCCGTTCTCATCATCGCTCAGCGTGTCAGCACGATACGTCATGCGTCGCAGATCATAGTGCTTGACGACGGAGAGATGGTCGGCAAGGGCACTCATGACGAGCTGATGCAGCATTGCCCTGTATATCAGGAGATCTATCGTTCCCAGACAAAGGAGTGATATCCATGAATAAGAAAAATACAATATTACGCCTGATAAGGCAGTTTCGCGGACAGCGCGTACGGCTGACCGTCATAGGCTTTTCCATCATTATCTATGTGGCTCTGTCCATATGGACGCCTGTATACAGCGCCGTCTTCATCGACCATCTCTGGCAGACCGTCATGGCAGGGCAAGGCAGCAACGCCTCGTTTCATCTCATCGGAAGCAGCCTGGGGCGGGAGTTTTTTCTGCTCGCGGTGCAGTACTTTTTCATGTGGCTGTTTTATTTCCTGCAGTCATACCTGATGGCCAATGTCGCGGATACTCTGGTGATGGATCTGCGCAGGCAGACGGCAGCCAAGCTGAACCGGCTGCCTCTGCGCTTTTTTGACCAAAGCAAGGCCGGCGAGCTGCTCAGCCGCATCACCAGCGACCTTGACAAGATGTCTGAGGTCATGCAGACCGGACTGCTGCGTCTGATAGTCGCCGTCGGAACCATAGTCGGCTCTATATGCATGATGCTTTACTACAGCGTCCCCATCACCGCGCTCTTCCTTTGCTTCATGCTGCTCAGTACCGTGATAACCAAGATCGTCTCGGAAAAAAGCCTCCGTTTCGCCGAGGAGCGCATGGACAGCATAGCGGTGCTCACGGGGCTTGCGGAGGAGTATTACAGCGGGCGCAATGTCATCAGGGCATACAATCACGAGGATGAGAGCCTGCAGAAGATCGAGCAGGCAGCTGAAAGAGCACGTACGGCAAACTGCCGTATGGACTTCCTGTCCAACTGTGTGAATCCGCTGATCCGCCTGCTGACGAGAATCTCACAGGCCGCGATAGCTCTGATAGCCGGACGCGCTCTGCTGCGCGGTGCTATGACGGTCGGGGTGATGCAGGCAATCTTTCAATATATCAATCTCGCCGCAGAGCCGCTGACCGAGGCGTCCTATATGATAAATTCCATGCAGGCGGCGCTGGCTGCCGCACAGAGAACCTTTGATCTGCTGGACGAGCCCGAGGAGATTCCCGACCCGTCCTCCCCCGCGGATCCCGGGCATGTCAGGGGGCAGATCGCATTTGAACATGTCAGCTTCGGATATGAACCGGATCATATGCTGATGAGGGATATCAGCTTCACCGCGCTTCCCGGACAGAAAATAGCCGTAGTCGGCAGCACCGGAGCTGGCAAGACCACGCTGGTCAACCTGCTGATGAGATTTTATGAGATAAACAGCGGCAGGATCACGATCGACGGACTTGATACCTCGCAGATGACGCGCAGAGGGCTCCGCAGCAACTTCGGCATGGTACTGCAGGACTCATGGCTGTTCTCCGGAACACTTGCGGAAAATATCGCCTACGGACGGCCGGACGCTGCCCGCGAAGAGATAGCAGCCGCGGCAAAGGCGGCGAAGATTGACTACCTCATCCGTACCATGCCGCAGGGCTATGATACGGTCATGAGCAACGAGGCGGCGAACCTGTCGGCCGGTCAGAAGCAGCTCCTTACTATCGCGAGAGTATTCCTTTGCGATCCTCCGATACTGATACTCGACGAGGCCACCTCCAGCGTAGATACGAGAACCGAGGCTGAGATAGGAAAGGCTATGAAGCAGCTCATGCAGGGACGCACCAGCTTTGTCATCGCGCACAGACTGTCAACGATACGCGACGCAGATACGATACTGTTCATGGAGCACGGCAATATCATCGAGCAGGGCAGTCACGAGGAGCTCCTTGCAAGAGGCGGCGCGTATGCCGCGCTTTACAACAGTCAGTTTGAGTAAGTGTTGATACGGGCTGCTGCGCGCACATCGCTCCCGCAGCCCTCATCCCTCCAGTATAGCCTCGACAGCCGCACTCAGATCCCTGCAGTCCAGCTCGCATGACGCGTCATACTTCCCGTCCGTACCGCCCACTCCGGTGCCCACGAGCGCGGTATGACAACCACCTCTGCGCCCCATCTCCAGATCTGATGTCGTATCTCCTATCACCCACGACTGGGAAAGATCTATATTGTAGCGACGGGCTGCCGCCATCAGCATACCTGTTTTGGGCTTCCTGCATTCACAGTCTGTCTTGTACTCGATGCGCTCACCCTCATATCCCCTGTCCGGATGATGCGGGCAGTAATATATGTCGTCCACATACGCGCCCTCTGCGCCCAGCTGTGTCTTGAGCTTGCGGAACATCTCGTCCAGCTCCTCTAGGCTCACCTGTCCACGCGCTATCACCGGCTGATTGGTCACGACTATCGCCAGATAGCCGGATGAATTGATCCTCTTTACAGCCTGTGCCGCACCGTCTGTCAGCTCCAGCTCGTCTATATCGGTGATGAAGCCTTTATATTTATTGATCACGCCGTCTCTGTCCAGAAATATCGCTCTCTGGCGGTTTTTCAGATTGCGCGACGCTATCAGGCCGCTGCGCAGATCATCCTCTGCCTCGCGGATGCGCCCGACCGTACCCACGTCGCGCACGTATTCCGGAGTACGGTAGGCGTAGATTCTCCCGTCGCCCCCTGACACCAGTGAGGCGATGATATCATTTTCCAGATTGGTCTTCACAGGCGCAGGCACCAGATCGCATACCTGCGCGTTCATCATAAATATGCCCGCTATGACGCAGTTGTCATACCAGTAGTCACGCCTGTTGTGCTTGGAGTCAAAGCCGATCACTCTCCCGTCGGCATCTGTCCTTATCAAATCGGAGTCATAGGGATGCGAGTTGGGATGCGCCAGTATCGTGATCAGAGCGTGATTTCTGCGATGCTCCGCCTCCATACGCGGCAGATCTATATCAAAAAGAAGATCCCCGTTGAGCAGCAGGAAGTCGTCCGCGCCGTGCAGATGCTCTCTCAGATAGTAAAAGGAACCGGCAGTACCCAGCGGCTCCTCCTCGCGCAGATAGTCGATCCTCACGCCATATGCACTGCCGTCGCCGAAATAGCTGCTGATCGCATCGGCCAGATGCCCCGTGACCAGCGTGATATCGTCGTATCCGTATTCCTTTATCTGTTCTATCTGTCTTTCAAGCAGCGGTTTGCCGTCCACGGGTACCATCGGCTTGGGGATCTGACCCTTCGTCAGCTCCTCAAGTCTGGTGCCCTTGCCGCCCGCCATGATAACTGCCTTCATACGTATATCTCCTCTACGTCCGGACTCAACTGCAAAGCATATCAACTGTACCACATTTCTTCCGCGTGTGGTATCATACGCGATGAAAGTCCCGGACGGTATTAGCAAGTAGGGCGATAGGCGCGGTTCGCCGTTTCCACTCTGCCTTCGTGCTTCGCACTCGGCAATCGTGGAC
>CAVJQN010000124.1:4552-6008 GCA_963651635.1 Agathobacter sp. | reverse complement strand
ACTTTGTGCTCCTTGACACACTGGCACGAGTAAAAAATATCACGCAGGCCGCGAGGCTCCTGCATATCACACAGCCTGCCATCACCCGCAGGGTACAGCTGCTGGAGGAGGAGCTGGAGACACCGCTGCTCATACGCTCGCGCCGCGGAATATGCTTCACGCCGGAGGGCGAGATAGCGCTCAAGGCCTCACGGGATGCCCGTGACATCATGCTCCGCCTGCGCCGGGAGCTGGCCGATGCCAAGGGCAGCATCTGCGGCACGCTCCATGCCGGAATCTCCATGAACTACGCCCAGCATTACCTTCCCGCGATCCTCAAGGACTTCAGAAGGCTCTATCCTCTGGTTACGTCGCAGATCAATGTACGGCACAGCTGGGTTCTCTACAACTCGCTGATGGCGGGAGACTACGATCTCGCCATCCTGCCCGGCGAGCATCCGTGGGCAGGGGAGAAAAAAGCGATCCTGCACGAGCAGGTCTATGCAGTCATGGACTCCGGCTACCGGGACTGTCCGCTGGAGCATATCCCGTATATCAGCAGGCAGACCGATTCATTTTTCGAGCGCAATGCGGCACGCTGGCTGGAGGAAAACCGGATAAGTCCGAGTGAGAACTGCATCACCATCAATCACACGACCGCCTGTCTGGAGATGGTGCGGCACGGTCTGGGCTGGGCAATCATCCCGCAGTGCTGCCTGCAGGACTTCGACGGAATCATGCGTCCGCTGTATTTCTCCGACGGCACACCGTTCACCCGCACCACATATCTTTTATATACGCAGAAGTCATTTGAGCTGCCGCAGGTGCGGGCTTTCATTGAGGAGATAGACAGGGGCATGACGCAAGGTAATATTTTGCAAAATTCCGGATAGTGCGCAAAGTATTTTTCTGTAAAATCCCTTATAAAGCGCAAGGTAACGCCTCGGCTGTTGTCCCAGTCAAGAAAAGTAGACACGAAAGACCCCTGCTGCGCCTTTGCCAGACACAAACAGGGGTGATAGTACTTAGAGAATATTCACTTAATCTACAGGTCTGATGTGCTGCGGACGGTTGACCGGCCAGTCGGGCTTTTGTCCGCTCAGCACCTTGTCTATCTGTGAGGCCGCCTGTACTGCCATCAGTATCATGCAGTCCTCCGTATTGGACGCCATATGCGGCGTCACGGCGGCATTTTCCAGATGCAGCAGCGGGTTGTCCACTGCGGGCGGCTCCGTGTTGTACACGTCTGTAAATGCACCGCGGATGCTGTGCTGCTCCAGCGCAGCTATGAGCGCAGCCTCGTCTACCACCTCACCTCTGGCGCAGTTGACAAACAGCGCATCTGACTTCATCATGTCAAATTCCTTCTTGCCGATGCAGCCTGCATTGTCCGCGGTCAGCGGCATATGAACCGTCACTACGTCCGCCTGTGAAAATGCGCTGTCCCAGTCTACCAGAGTCGCGTAGTCCGGCACAC
>CAVJQN010000124.1:0-4542 GCA_963651635.1 Agathobacter sp. | reverse complement strand
CCGGCACACTGCTCGGATCAGCATACGGATCGTAGGCGAGGATATTCATCCCCAGTCCGTCATGCGCCTTCTTTGCAACCGCGCGTCCTATCCGTCCGAAGCCTACTACCGCAAGCGTCCTTCCGGCGAGATCGACTCCCTTGTGCGAGTTCTTGTAGTAGAAGTTGTCATTCTTCATCGCTGCGCTCAGCGGGAACATATTGCGCGCCGCTACGATCATAGCCCCTATCGTAAACTCGGCCACCGTATTGGTCGTGGAGTCGGGTGCATTGGTCACGTAGATGCCCAGCTCCTCTGCCGCCTTCAGGTCTACATTGTTATAGCCTGCACCGTGACGGGCCACGATCTTCAGCTTCTTCCCTGCCTCCAGCACTGCCTTGGTGCACGGTGCCGTCCTGAGCAGTATCGCATCGCAGTCCTCCACGTCGCGCACGAGATCCGCCTCTGCAGCGCCTGTTCCGTTCTTTACCTCATATCCGTGCTGCGTGAGGAAGTCCACACCCTCCTGTGCCACAGCCTGCGGTATCAAAACCTTGTATGCCATATCATTCCCCCATATTATGCCGCTTTATCACTCTTGCTGGCGGTTCCGGTGCAGAGCATCCGTACGGCACTCCGCACCCGGCACCTCAAGCCGTCATGCAGCAGCGTTTTTAACCTTCTTTGCCTTCATGATCTGTACACCGTATACCGCTGCCAGACACAGCGCACCGATGATATCCGTCATAGTGCCCGGCACCATCATGCAGACCGCACCGACAAATGCCACGATGGTCTGAATTATATTCAGATTGCCCTTAAAGTATCGTTGTACCGCTGTAGCCAGACCGAACGACCCTATCAGAGCCGAGATGATCGCGAGTATGATGCTCATCGTCGAGCCGATACCCAAAAGCGCCGGATCTACGCAGAACATAAACGGAAGCAGGAATCCCGCCAGCGACAGTCTCCATGCCACCAGTCCCGTCTTGATCGCATCCGCGTCGGCTATACCGGCGGCCGTATATGCCGCAACCGCTACCGGCGGCGTAACATTGGCCATGATGCCGAAGTAGAATACGAAGAAGTGTGCAGCTATCTTCAGCACGCCCATCTCCTCAAGCGCCGGAACGATAAGCGTAGCCAAAAGGACATATGCAGCCGATGTGGGCATTCCCATGCCGAGGATGACTGATGTAAGCATCGTCAAGAACAGCAGCAGGAATACATGTCCGCCGGATATGGCGATCAGCAGCGACGAGAGCTTGTATCCGATACCCGTCAGCATCAGAATGCCTACTATGATACCTGCCGTACCTGTCGTCAAAGCGATACTGATCATGCCCTTGGACGAGTCGGATATCAGGTTCAGCACCTCTTTGGGGCTCTTTCTCTTCTTGGGATAGAACAGCATGATCGCTACAAGAAAGAGGATTGAGAAGAATGCCGACTTCTGCGCCGAGTATCTCACGCCTACCAGCAGCACCACCAGCACTACCAGCGGCAGGATCAGGAACCATCCGTTGCTGAACTCCTCCTTGAAGTTGGGCAGCTCCTCCTTGGGCTGTCCCAGCAGATTGTGCTTGACCGCCTCCAGATCTATCATCATGAACAGAGCTATGTAGTACAGCACCGCAGGGATGATAGCAGCTACGAGGATATCGGAGTACGAGCCTATATAGTCTGCCATGATAAATGCCGCCGCACCCATGACCGGAGGCATGAGCTGTCCGCCGCTGGAGGCTGCCGTCTCTACGGCTCCCGCAAACTCCGGATCAAATCCGCTCTTCTTCATCAGAGGTATCGTAAATGATCCCGTGCCGACGACATTGGCTACCGCACTGCCTGAGATCGTACCGAACAGTGATGAGGCTACGACCGCAACCTTGGCGGGGCCGCCTCGATATCCGCCTATCAGCGCCTGCGTCAGACGGATAAATACATCGCCCGCGCCGGAGGCCTCGAGCACTCCTGCGAATATGACGAATATCGACACATAGATGGACGAAACTCCCAGCGGAGTACCGAAGATACCGTTCGTACCCTTGAACAGCAGCTCGCAGATACGCGCCCAGCTGTAGCCTCTATGCGCTATACTCTGCGGCAGATACGGGCCCGCAAATGCATATGCGATGCAGATGATCGCTATGATTGGCATCGCCGCGCCAACTACCTTCCATGTGAAGTACAGCAGCATGATCACCAGTATCGTACCCAGGACTATCTCCGTGGTCGTCATGGTACCGCTGGACTTCCACATGATATCTGCCAGCGAGTAGGAGTAGATGCCTATGACCGCAAGTGCCGCGATGAGTATCAGGCTGACTGCTATCCTCGCCGCACTGACCTCCTTGCTCTTATACTTGCCGCCCTTGATCAGGTTGTAGCAGAGCGGCACCAGCATCATGCTGAGCGTCAGATGGATGATACGCTGCTGATATGCCGCCAGCGCACCGAAATATGATGTGTAGATGTGAAACAGTGCCAGTGTCAGGCCGATCACAAATATCAGAATACTCTGGATACGCGCGTATCCTGTGGACTTTGTCGCCGCAGTCTCAGCTGTGGTCTTGTCTGTCTCGGATGCCATGCTTTCTCCTTTCCTTGTGTATAGTAGTTTTTATTCCTTCCAGGCGCCGACTTCCTTGAGGTACTTGATTGCGCCGGGATGCATATCTACGAGACCCTCCAGACCTCTGGTCGCATTTTCCACGCTCCACTCGCTGCACTGCGGATATGCCGCTACGAGCTGGTCGTTGTTCTCATAGAGTGCCTTCACTATCTGATATGCCTCGTCCTCGCTGATATCCCTTCCGCTCACGAGGATGCTGGCCGAACCGAAGCTGCGCTCCACGCCCTCGTCCTGACCGTTATATACATTGGCCGGGATAGATGCCGGCAGATAATACGGACATTCTGCCATGATCTTGTCGTACTGCTCCTGATCCAGATCGAGGAGTCTGAGCTCCTTGGATGCTGCCGCCGTAGCAACGGGCGATGCCGGAAGTGTGCTCATGATGCAGACTGCGTCTACATTGCCGTCTACCAGAGACTCGGCTCCGTCGCCATGTGCCAGATACTCAGGTGTCCAGTCGACATTGATCTCATATCCATAGGCGTCCATGATCGTCTTCATCGCGTCGCCTGCCACAGAGCCCGCGGGGCCTACTGCTATCTTCTTGCCCTTGAGATCCGCATATGACTTGATGCTGCCCTCCTTGAGCGTGTAGACCTGCAGAGTCGTCAGATGTCCGCCCATAAGGCCGTAGAGCGAGTCCTTTGATACCTGCTTGCCCTCAAAGCTGCCCTTACCCTCAAGAGCCAGTGCAAGCACATCCGATGCGGTAAATGCCAGCTCTACATTGTTGTTCTCTGCCAGCAGGATATTCTCTGAAGATCCGCCAGTCACCTCGATGTTGGCTGATACGCCGTCCATGTTCTTGTTGATGATGTCCGCCATCGCGGTTCCTATGATGGAAAATGCACCGCCTGACGAGGATGTCGCTATGGAGATATATTTCGTCTTGCCCGATGATGCCGCGCTGCTCTCCGCTGCTCCTGATGATGATCCTGTGCTGCTCCCGCAGCCTGTCAGCATAGATACCGTCATGGCCAGTCCCGCCACGATCGCTGCTGCCCGTCCGAAACTCTTTTTCATACTCTGCCTCCTTGATGGGTATTGCCTGTGTAAATGGTGTTTTCCCTGATACAACTTATATCTCGTCATAACTGTTATAACAGTTTGACTGCACAAATAACCAGCATCTCTGCCGATTTGTGTCCTAATTAGGATCCTGATACTTGCGGGCTGCCTCTTGAGCAGCCTCTGTCTCTCCGTTGGCCGCCAGTATATTGACGAGCGAGTCGTTCACATGCCTGCGCATGAGCGTCTCCGCCGCCTCAGGATCACCCTTGGCGAGCTCGTCCAGCAGCATCCGGTGCCAGTATCTGGGGTACTGCTCCTTCGGTGCGCTGGTGTCGATCGCAGTACACAGCACTCCGAACAGATTGATCTTGCGCAATGCGTCGGTCAGGAGCGGATTGCCGGTATACTCCGTCAGTTTCGTATGAAAATCAATGTGCGCCTTGCGACTGTTGACTACGGCATCACCCGTGTAGGGAACCGTATCCAGCTCGGTGGCTATGACGGTCAGCTCGTTGTACTGCTCCTTGGTCATCGTTTCTGCCATAATCCGTGCCGTCTGGCACTCTATGGCTTCACGCAGTTCATAGCTCTGCTTGATCTTTTCTATGGTCGGAATCGCCACAAAGGACCCCCACTGCGGCTTTGACTCCACCAGTCTGTCCTCTTCGAGCTTCTTTAATGCCTCGATGACGGGTATGACGCTCACCCCCGTGACCTCTGCCATCTTTCGTCTTGAAAGCCGCATACCCGGCTGATATTCACCCTCCAGTATCTTCTGGGATATGATCTGGTACGCCACCTCCGAGGCTGTCTGGAAATTTCCCTCTTTAATTTCCTGCATGCTGACCCCGCTTCTGTATTGCTGTATTGCTGTATTTTTATCCATTCAGTTATATCTTGTATGACTGTTATAACAG
>CAVJQN010000123.1:0-5312 GCA_963651635.1 Agathobacter sp. | reverse complement strand
CGTCCGGGAGCGGCGCCTGTGAACTGCTTGTCCTTATATACGAGTACTCCGTTGACATATACAGCCTCGATACCCTCTGTGATGCTGTTGGAATCCTTGTATGTCGCGGTATCCTGCAGCCTGTCATAGTCAAAGAGCACGAGATCCGCATCGTAGCCTTCCTTGATCAGTCCCTTGTTCTTGATATGCAGATATTCCGCCGTAAGTCCCGTCATCTTGCGGATAGCCTCCTCCAGCGTGACGAGTTTCTTTTCCTTGACGAAATATGTGATGACATGCGGGAATGTGCCGCTCGCTCTCGGATGTCCCTTTTCCTTCCAGCTGCGCGTGAGACCGTCGCTGCCGACGATGCAGTAGGGATCGCGGAATATCTCGCAGACATCCTCCTCGCACATGCTGCTGTACACGCCTCCGGTCTCGCAGTTGTTCTCGACGCACAGATCAAAGAATGCCTCCCACGGATCCTTGCCTATGGACTCGGCATATTCCGTGATAAAGCAGCCCTCCGCCTCGGGTGTCCTGGAGGAGGAGTAAACATATACACCGCCCCAGCCGCCGGCATTGAGATAATAGTTATCATACGGTGTAGCGGGATCCTCCATCTCCGCCTTGAGCTTTGCGCGGAATGACTTGTCGCGCAGCTTGTCTGTCATGGCATGGAAGCCGTCGGAGAAATACCACGGCGGCATGCAGGCGTTGAGCGTGGTCATGTTGCAGGTGTACGGATACTGGTCGCAGATGACCTGCACTCCCTCGTCGCGTGCCTGATGTATCAGACCGAGCGTCTGCTTCTGCCTGCCCCAGTTGGGCTTGCCGAGCATCTTGTGATGGGAAATGTCCACGAGCACGCCCGCCTGACGTCCGACATTGATCGTCTCCTCCACTGCCTCGACGATCTTGTCGCTCTCGTTGCGCATATGGCTGGCATATATGCCGTTGAACGGCTCAATCACCTTGGCGAGCTCGATGATTTCCTTCTCTTCTGCGTAGCAGCTGGGCGTATAGATCAGTCCCGTGGAGAAGCCTGCCGCGCCTGCCTCCATCGCCTCGCGCAGGATGCCCTTCATGGTGTCCAGCTCCGCGTCGGTCGCGGGACGGTTTGCCATGCCCATGACCGCGATGCGCAGACTGCTGTGACCTATATACATCTTTGCATTTGCCGTCTTCTTCTGCTTGTCGGCATATTCAAGGAAACGGGAATAGCTGCTCCAGTTCTTCATATCCTCCGGGAACCATGTCGTTCCCATGGAGAGCATGTTCTGCACTGCCGCCAGATTTTCCGGCATGACGGGAGCCATGGACAGTCCGCACTGACCTGTCATCTCCGTGGTGACGCCCTGCGTCGTCTTGAAGAGATGCGCGTCATGCGAGCCGAGTATCAGATCTCCGTGGGAATGGGCATCTATCCAGCCCGGGCTCACATACTTCCCCTCTGCCTCGACTACCGATACAGCCTCCTCGTCTCCGGACGCATGGACGAGCTTGCCGTCCAAAATACCCAGATGTCCCTTGTAGGCAGCCTTGCCGGTACCGTCGACTATCATGGCATTTTTGATCAATACATCCAACATACGAAACGTCTCCTTTCTTTGCTGTTAAGTTTAGCTAAACAGTTTCAGCATTATGGAATGTATGATATGCGATGATATGTTTTGAAGTCAATACAATTTCGGCTAATTTTTCTGTTGATTTCGTAATTATAACGAACCTCACAAATATCGGCTGTGATTTTCATTGATTATTTCTTTCCGTTTCGTTTAGTTTAACTGAACAGTTTTTATACTTGCGGCAGGTTTTCTTCTTGAAATCGTCTGGTGGATTGGATAGAATTGAAAGGCTATCATGATTATTTCGTAAGGGGTATGGCATTGGAAGATCTTAATTTGGGAAAAAAGCTGCAGTTGATCCGCACTCAGAAAAAAATCAGTGTGCGCAAGCTTGCCTCTATGACAGGTCTGACCCCCTCGATGATCAGCCAGATAGAAAACGGCGCGGTCAATCCGTCCATCCCGACGCTGCGGGCGATCAGCTCCGCGCTGGAGACTCCGATATACTATTTCTTCAAGGAGGATGACAATGTATCCGCCGTTGTCACTCCGAGCACCCGCAAGACGCTCGGCAGCAAGTCCGAGCCGTCAGTAGTATATGAGCTGCTCACTCCCGACACACGCGGTGAGATAGAGTGCTGCATGATGGTCATACCGCCGAAGACGTACTCATGCCAGGAACCCAAGGGACATTTCGGCGAAGAGGTCGCATTCTTCTACTCGGGAGAGGTCGTAGAGCTGGAGATCGACGGTATCACCTATACGCTCCATCACGAGGACAGCATCCGCATCCCCGGCAGTGCCATGCATCGCTGGTACAATCCCACCGACGAGACCGTGCAGGTCATCTTCTCCGTCTCGCCTCCGTCCTTCTGAGATGTCCGCGATCGTGTCTGCCGCAATCTCCGCCGCAGTACCCGCTGCGGTTTCTGTGTCGGTTTCCGTTGCGATGTCTGCCGCGGTTTCTGCCGCATCTGCTGTTCCTACTGCGTCTTCCTTTCCTACTGCCCCGGCTGCTCCAGCCGCCCCAGCCAAGCGCTTACATTAGCATATTCCAGCTCCAGCGCGGGATACAGCTCTCTCGCAGCATCGATATCTCCCGCACGCAGCAGCTCGGTCATCTCCGATGCGACAGCCCCGAGGTGCCCGATACCCAGATTGGCGCATACACCCTTGAGCGTATGCGCCATGAGAAATGCCGTGTGTGTATCACCGCCTGCCAGCGCGTCAGTCAGCTTCCGGAAGCTCTCATCGTCTCTGAACCTGACAAGTAGTCTTGCGACCAGCTCCTCTCCTGCGCCGAGTCTGCTGATCACAGCTTGTATATCACTGCCCTGCGCCCTGTAAAAATCATCCAGTACCGACATATCTGTCTCTCTACCTTTCGCTGTCTTCCTGCGGCTCGTCCAAATGGCGTAAAACAGCCGTTTCAGCCATTCTCCGCCCCCCCCCCCGATTTTTCTCGGGCGGCCCATCGAGCCAGCAGTCTGGCGCTGTACGGGATACCATTGTCGCTGAAGAGCTCGCCTGTGATGGAGGCAGCATTTTCCTGAAAATCATACTGCTCACCATCTCTGAGTATGTCCTCGAGTGAGTCGGCTATACCCTTGAGGCAGTCGATCAGCAGCGGATTGAACATACCGCACTCGCCGCCGTATATCATCTCCAGCGCGCGCTCGTGCGTATATGCCTTCTTGTACACGCGGTCGCTCGTGAGCGCCTCGTATACATCCGCCACCGATACCACCTGCGCGGCTATCGGTATCTCCTCTCCGGTCAGTCCGTCGGGATATCCCGCTCCGTCGTATCTCTCGTGATGCCAGCGGCAGATGGCACGCGCGGTGCGTACAAATTTGCTCTTCTGATCCAGCGCCGGGCTGCTCAGTATCTCGTCGCCCTCGACGGTGTGGCTCTTCATGATCTCCCACTCCGCGTCGGTGAGACGCCCGGGCTTGTTGATGATAGCATCGGGTACCTTGATCTTGCCTATGTCATGCACCGCTGCAAGAGTCGATATCATCGCTATATCCTCCTGAGAGAGATGATAGCGGTCGGTTCTTTCAATCAGTGCCTTGAGCAGCAGATGGCTGATGATCTGGACATTGAGAGTATGCGTCCCCAGCTCGTGATTGCGTGTCTCGATGACGTTGCTGAGGATGTTGATCATCTGGGTATTGATCTTCTCGCGTATATAGACCTGATGCTCGACCAGACGGATGAGATGTCTCTGATTGGCATAGACCAGCAGTGTATTTTCCACTCTGCGCTGCACCACCACAGCGTGAAACGGGCGGCTGATATAGTCTGTGACGCCGAGCTGATATGCTCTGGATATGGACTTTGCGCCGTCGTCGGCGGAGATGATGATGACGGGGATCTCGTCTGTCCAGCCGCGCTCATGCATGATGCGCAGCACCTCAAATCCGTCCATCTGCGGCATATTGAGATCCAAGAGCATAAGGTCGACAGTCTCCCCGCGCGCGAGCATATCAACCGCCTCCTCGCCGCCTGATGCATATAGGAAGTCATATCCATCTCCCAGCATCTCGGTGAGCATATAGCGGTTGATCTCTGCGTCGTCGGTGATAAGTATCCTGCTCTTTGTCGTAGCCATAAGCTACTTATAGCAGTTTTCTGATATTATCTCAATAGATGATCGCTGTCCATTGCAATGTCTTCTTTTAATTTTTGGCGCTGCCTTGAGATAGATGGTGACGCCATGTGTTGCCCTCTTGTTGTTTGGCATGCCTTATTTTAAGCCATTTTTAATTGACACGTGTCAGGCAGGCGCATATCATTACGATATAAGCTTCGTCACTCTTCGCGGGAGGTTGCGTCCATGAGCGAAAGACAACTTGATATCGCGGATATGCAATGCTGGGTCTTCCGCATGGCGCAGTCCAAGTGGAACATATCTTCAAGGGAATGCTCCGAGCTGTTCAGAAAGTATAACATCCTGGGTTTTATCGATGAATGCTATGATATCCTGCACCTGAACGGATATTCCTGCGTCCTCCACGATGTAGAGACTCTGCTGAAAAACAAAGGGGTCCCGCTATGAATGAACTGTATGACGGTATGTTGCTTTATCACGGCAGCTATACAGAGATTTTGGAAATTGACCTAGGACGTTGCTTCAGCGGTCTGGATTTTGGACGCGGGTTTTATCTCACCTCCTCCTATGAGCAGGCGCGCGACTACGTCATGCTTTCTGTCAGAAAGGCAATGCGCCTTGGCAGCATTCAAGATGGTTTCGCGCCGGAGGATGGGCAGATATCCGTATATAGGCTTCACTATGATCCGAATATCCTTGCATACTACTTTCATGGAGCATCTGTGGAATGGCTCCATTTTGTGGCAGCAAACCGAAAAGCGGATTTGTTTCCGCAACTGCTTGAGAAATACAGCACTGCAGATATTATTGGCGGCAAGATAGCCGATGATCAGACTGCACGAACTCTGCAGCGTTATATCGGCGGAGCTGATTTTGGCACACCTGGAACACCGGAAGCCGATCAGATAGTGATAAACAGACTGCTGCCGGATCGACTTAAAGATCAGTTTTGTTTCAGAACGCAGTTTGCCGTTGACCACCTTGAATTCATAAGGAGTGATCGATATGGAGACGTCATATAATAACTTCACCGATTCTCAAAAAGAGAGCTGTGCGGTCGACATCATGCGTGATGCCGTAGAATCGCTTTCATCACGCGATGGACTCTCATACGAGGATGCTCTGCTGCGCTTCACGTCTTCAAGGGTATA
>CAVJQN010000122.1:4125-4919 GCA_963651635.1 Agathobacter sp. | reverse complement strand
GTATATGGATATAGAGCCGATAGTGCAGCAGGGCAGAATGTGGATAAAATCCCCCGTTTCGGACAGGAAACGGGGGATTTTTCTATTTACGGCTAAGAAAGACCGCTGAAATGCCTATCCTGCCTATTTTACTTTCAGTATTTTACAGTTCAAAAACCGCTCCAATATAATATCCACAGAACAGCATGAGCTGGCGATGCTGGAATATTCAATACAGGAGGGAAACTTATGGAGCAGGAAGTAAACAAAAAGAGCTTTTTGAATCAGGAGTACTACGGTGCACCGGTCTGGCTGGTCGCGATATTCATAGGCGTCATCTATTTCGTCACATTTACGGGCAAGATGGCAAGCGACGATATCCTCAGCAACGTAGCTATCATGTTTTCCATCGGTATCGTATTCTATGAGCTGGGAGAGAGGCTGCCCATCTGGAAGGACTATCTGGGCGGAGGCTCGATGCTCGCCTTTATCGGAGCGGCAGCGCTTGAATATTACGGCATACTGCCGCAGAAGTATTGCGATTCGATCACCTATTTCTATGATGATTACGGCTTTCAGACAGTATTTATCTCCATGCTGATCGTCTCATCCGTACTGGGTGTCAACCGCAAGCAGCTGATAAAGGCATTCGGCGGATATATACCGTCGATACTGGGCGGTATAGCAGTATCTGCTGTGTTCGGCCTCGCAGCCGCGGCAGTCTGCGGAGTGGATCTCAAGGCTGCCATCACACTCTA
The DNA here is from genome assembly GCA_963651635.1 of Agathobacter sp. Taxonomy (GTDB): domain Bacteria; phylum Bacillota; class Clostridia; order Lachnospirales; family Lachnospiraceae; genus Darwinimomas. The sequence continues at coordinate 4,182 of CAVJQN010000122.1, read as the reverse complement.
TGTGCTGCCTATCATGGGCGGCGGCAACGGCTCGGGAGCTGTCCCCCTGTCTCAGAT
>CAVJQN010000122.1:0-4115 GCA_963651635.1 Agathobacter sp. | reverse complement strand
TCACAGGTCAGAGCAAGGACGCATTTTATTCGCAGGCTATCGCCATACTGACGCTTGCCAACAACTTCGCCATCCTCGCGGCTATCGCGCTGGACGCGGTAGGAAAGAAGATGCCGCATCTGACAGGCAACGGAGAATTGCTCAAGGATCCTGAAAAGTATGCTATGGCAGAGGATAAGGTCGAAAAGCCCAAGATCGGTCTGAATGAAGCTGCCGGCGGTCTGCTGATGGCATGCGCGATGTATGCCGTAGCGCGTCTTTTGAGCAAGATCATCCCGCCTCTGGGCAGCATCAGCTTCCATATGTATGTTTATCTGATAGTCATGACGGCATTGCTCAATGTATTTAATGTCATCCCTATCAAGCTCAAGGAAGGCGTGAAGCAGTGCTCCAACTTCTTCACCAAGCCTTTGATGGGCTACTGTATGGTAGGTATCGGTATAGCATTTACGGATCTGGGCGAGCTGGCTACTGCACTGACATGGCAGACACTGGTCGTATCCCTGGCGGTTGTCGCAGGAGCGGCGATCGGAGCAGGTCTCACCGGCACTCTGTTCGGCTTCAACTTTGTAGAGTCGGGCATCACCGCTGGTCTTTGCATGGCAAATCGAGGAGGCACAGGCGATCTGCAGGTGCTCGGAGCTTGCGACCGTATGCAGCTGATGAGCTATGCACAGATATCCTCACGTATCGGTGGTGCGATCATACTTATACTGGGCTCCATCATATTCAGCTTTATGAAATAGCCGCCGAGCCAGCTTTGTTCAGGGCGGCAGCAGGGGAACTCCGGTGACGGGGTTCCTTTGTGTAAGAGATGGGTAGTATAATCGGATCGTGTGATTGCAATGCACGAGACAATCCGGATAACCTTTGAATCATAACACGCCCGCACACAGCAAGGAGAGCAGAGCATGAACCTCGACATAAAGCAGATGAAGTATCTCGTGACACTCGCCGATGTGGGGAATTTCACGCACGCGGCGAAGCTCCTGTATACATCTCAGCCTTCATTGAGCACATTTGTCTCCAAGGTCGAGGCGGAGCTGGGAGTGACGATATTTGACAGGAGCACATCACCGCTGACGCTGACACCTGCGGGGGAGGTCTATATAGAAGGGCTTCGCGGGATCTGCGAAAAAGCCGATGAGGCTGACAGGCATATGGCGGATATCATCAATAACGATATCGGAGTGCTCAAGGTTGGATTTCCGGTGGAGAGAGCCGTCTCCATGCTCCCGTATATACTTCCGGCATTCAAAAAAATGTATCCCAACATCGAGGTAAAGGTGTTCGCTGTATCATCACAGGAGATGATGGAGATGATTGCGGAAAAGCGCATCACCATAGGCATCATACCTTCGACAAGAGCCACCACAGCGGGTATCGGCAAGATAGAAATATATGAAGAGGAGCTGTTTCTGGTGGACGGGGGCGGATATATCAAAAAAGAGCATCTCGTGGACGGTCATCCGGACTGTGTGGACATATCCAGACTGGACGGCATAGAGCTGGTCGCGCTGCGGACAGCGCATGCAATCAGGCAGTTTCAGGAGGAATTATTTGAAAGAAGCAATGTAAAGCCCCGTATCATTCTTGAGGTTCCCTCCAACTCTGCCGCATACCGACTGGCTTCAGCAGGAACGGGGACTGCTATCATACCTGCTCTTACGATCAATATGGTGCAGGAGATAGGTGATGTAAGGAGATACCGCCTCATGGAGGGCGGAACACGCTGGACGGTTCTGGCAGTATACGGCAAAGATCAGCATCTGGGGCAGGTGGAGCGGGACTTTATCATGTGCACCAGAGAGGAGCTGCAAAAGACCTATATGCATTTACCTATGGAAGGTATGTAGGTTTATGTATTTTACAATATAGTCAGGGGAATATACACTCTCATTGCAGAGCGGCGCAGTATATGCCGTGGTCAGAGAGGAGATGGCATGGGCGAAAACAGGATAGGATACAGGATCATCGAGGATTTTGAACGGGTCGAGCCGGAGCTTCTGGAGCGCATCGCGCAGTTCTCATCGGCGGAGCTGTGCGACGGCGCCATAGTCTATAATGCTATGGACTATCATATCAAGCCGATGGTCACAACAAAGAAGATAGTGGGTCAGGCAGTCACTCTCAAGCTGATGATGGGAGACAGTCTGCTGGTGACAAAGGCATTGTCTCTGTGCAAGCCGGGTGATGTGCTGGTGATCGACGGCAGAGGAAGCGGCAACAATGCACTGTGGGGAGATCACAGGAGTCTCGTGGCAAAGCATCTGGGTCTCTCGGGAGTGGTGATGGACGGCGCATTCAGGGATATAGAGGAAAATGAAGCCATAGGTTTTCCGATATACGCGAGGGCTATAACTGCCGGATCGAGCACGAAGAACTCCAACGGCGAGATCAATGTGCCGATAGCATGCGGAGGCGTGCCGGTACATCCGGGAGATATCATAGTCGGAGACAGAAACGGTGTGGCAGTCGTTCCGATTGCCTATGCGGAGCAGATCATGGCAGGCGCTGCCAAGAAGCACAAGAGCATGGACGATCTAACGGCTCAGATCAATTCCGAGATGAAGATCATACCGGACAATTTCGCCGAGCAGCTGAGAAAGCTGGGATATGAAGCCTGAAAAACATATACCGCCCTGAATCGGCGGCGATGCAAGCAAATATTGACAAGGAAGAGGTAAGCTAATGGCAGAAAATCTTACAAGGAAAATACTGAGAGCACATCTGGCGCAGCCGTCGGATATGAACGTCGGCGATCAGATAAGACTGAAGATAGATCAGACACTCACACATGACATCAATGCCGTCATGTGCTATCTGGCATTTGAGGGCATAGGACTGCCGCGGGTACAGGTGGATACGGCGGTCAGCTATCTGGATCATAATCTGCTCTATGTCAACAGCAATACGCCGGACGATCATATCTTCCTGCGGACGCTGGCTGAGCATTACGGCATATACCTGTCAAGACCGGGCAACGGCATCATGCATACCGTACAGATGGCGAGATTCGGCGCACCGGGCAAGATAAGCCTCGGAACCGACAGCCATACGCCATCGGGCGGAGCGATCGGGATGCTTGCCATTGGTGGCGGCGGCATGGACGTGGCAGTAGCCATGGCGGGTGTTCCGTATACGCTGACGATGCCCAAGGTGGTCAAGGTCACGCTGACGGGGAGCTTCAAGCCGGGAGTATCAGCTAAGGATGTGATACTGGAGATGCTCAGACGCTATACGGTAAAGGGCGGTCTGGGAAAAATCTATGAATATGCAGGTCCGGCGGCGGCAGCACTTGAGGTTCCGGAGAGGATGACCATCAGCAACATGGGAGCGGAGCTGGGCGCGACCTGCTCTATATTCCCGTCAGATGAACAGGTAAGGAAATTCCTGAAATCGCAGGGCAGAGAGGACGCCTATCAGCCGATGTGCGCCGATGAGGGCTGCACATATGATGAGGAGATAGAGATAGATCTGAGCACTCTGGAGCCGCTGATTGCCTGTCCCGACCAGCCGGATCGCGTGCAGAAGGTATCGGAGCTGGAAAAGATCAAGGTGGATCAGGTATTTATCGGAAGCTGCACGAACGGAAGCTACAGCGATATAGCACGCGCGGCTACAGTGCTCAAAGGGCATCATGTCCATGAGGCGGTCAACTGCATCTGCGGCATATCGTCCAAGCAGATATACAAGCAGCTGATGAAGGACGGATATATAGATATGCTCCTTGATGCAGGCGTGAGGATACTGGAGATCGCATGCGGACCGTGCAACGGCATCGGACAGTGCTGCCCGACCAATGGTATATCCGTCAGGACGTCCAACAGAAACTTCAAGGGACGCGGCGGCACGACAGACGCAAAGCTATATCTTGCAAGTCCTGAGACGGCGGCGGCGATAGCTATCAAGGGAACATTTGCCACGGCAGATGAGATACTGGGCGCGGATACGTCGCTGCTGCAGACCATCAAGGAGCCGGAGGCATTTCCCATAGATGATTCCATGCTCATCAAGCCGCTGCCCGCAGAAGAGGCGGCAAAGGTGGAGATAGTAAGAGGTCCGAACATCAAGCCGCTTCCGATCCCGCCCGTGCCCGAGGATCATCTCAAGGC
>CAVJQN010000121.1:0-4015 GCA_963651635.1 Agathobacter sp. | reverse complement strand
CTCCCGGCGCGACCCTCGTCGCCAGATTCATGGCATGATATGCGAGCATATATCCCTCGCGCCCGCTCTCGAGCGGCGTCCCCGCCCACGGCGTAAGTTCCAGATACTCGCGGTATAGATGCCCGTAGGGATTGCAGCTGCCGCGTATCCACGGTCTCTCATCGCCCGCGTAGTGTACAATCGTCGGATGCTCCTTCGCCCGATTAAAGGCTCTCTCGGGGAATCCCGCATAGTTTCTGTCCAGCCGCACCAGCGCATCATAGCTGTAATAGTAATAATTGCTGAAGAAGTTATATCTCGGCGGAAGCGGCATGATCCTGCCCTTGAGCACAGCATTGATCGCGTCCTGATCGCAAAATGCACTCTGCCCGTCGATGCTGCGGTAGTACTCTCTCAGCGCCGCGTCGATGCCCGCAGCTCGCCATGCCCTCATATCTATGAGCAGCAGACCTGAGTTGAAGTACATATCCTCCGCCGCCAGTCCTATCATAGCCTTGGTCTGCGGATATATCGTCGGCTCCATAACCGCTCCGCAGATGCATCCCCGCAGATCCTTGGCGTACAGGCGCTCCAGCGACGCACAGACCACCGTATCGCAGTCCAGATACAGATATCTGTCCGCCTCCGGCAGGATGTCACCTAGGAAAAACCGCCCCATCGCGCTGATATCAAAGCGCCCCGAGTGCGTCTCGTATCCGAACCGCTCCCGTATATCCGACAGATCCAGTATATGCAGCCCGCGCCCGAACTCGGACGCTATGCTCTCCAGCCTCCCGCGCGAGTCCGCTCCGATACCGGTCGAGATCACATAGATATCTATGCTCCGCGCCGACATATTCGTATCAAGCAGCGAGTACATGCTCACGGCGAGATGCTGCGCGTATCTGTCATTGGCAACGTAGACTATGTTCATCGGCTCTCCCCGCGATATCAAATCTTCCCTTGATGCTTCCCTCGCAATCGTGAAGCAGCGGCTTCACTTGTCAAGACTCGCAGCACCATGTTTGCTCTTGTTTTGGCGAGTCCCAATGTCAATCTTTCTCATGCAAGCGAACTTGCATCGGCAGGCTCCGAACTTTTGACCCCGGTTTCAATCAGATATCTGCTCAGCGCGTCCTGCCAGCTCGGCAGCCGCGTAAATCCCGCCTCGTCTAGCTTGCTCAAGTCCATGCGCGAGTTGTGCGGGCGCTTTGCCTTGCTGGGAAATGCCTCCGACGATACAGGCGTCACCTGCACCTCGGTCATCCCCGCCTGCCTGAATATCTCGCAGGCATAGTCGTACCACGAGATGATACCCTCATTGCATGCATGATATCTGCCATATTTGTCCGTCTGTATCATATCCACCAGCAGCCGCGCCAGATCGGGCGTATAGGTCGGCGAGCCTATCTGATCGTTCACCACGGACACCGCGCCGCGCTCCTGCCCCAGCCGGAGCATGGTCTTGACGAAGTTCGCGCCGTGCACGCCGAATACCCACGAGATGCGCACTATGAAGTATTTGTCAGTCAGCTCCTCTATGGCGAGCTCTCCCTCATATTTCATCTGCCCGTAGACATTGAGCGGGCGGCGGTCTGTATCATCCGGCTTCCACGGCTGATCTCCCTCGCCGTCGAAAACATAGTCCGTGCTGATATACATCACCGGCACGTCCAGCTTGCGGCACATCCGCGCGATATTGCGCGTGCCGTCGGCATTGACCCGGCGTACCAGCTCCGGCTCGTCCTCAGCTCTGTCCACCGCGACATATGCCGCGCAGTGGATGACAGCATCGTAAGGGGTCTGCTCCATCAGCTCCTTCATGACGCGCTCTACCGCCTGCGCGTCCGTGATATCCATCTCGGCCACGTCCGTGCCTATCGTCTCTATGCCGCGCGATGCGCACTCAGCCATCAGATCGGTGCCCAGCTGCCCCTTCGCGCCCGTGATCAGTATCCTCATAGTCTCTCACCGTACATTTTGTCAAAATACTTTGTATACTCGCCGCTGATGATATTTTTCCACCAGTCCTCATTCTCCAGATACCACTTGATCGTCTCCGCTATGCCGCTGTCAAAGTCGTACTCCGGCTTCCAGCCCAGCTCGTTTATGATCTTCGTCGGATCCATCGCGTAGCGCAGGTCATGTCCCGGGCGGTCTGTCACGAACCTGATCAGGCTCTCCGGCTTGCCCAGCTGCCTGAGGATGGTCTTAACCACCTCGAGATTCGTCTTTTCGTTGTGTCCGCCGATATTGTAGACCGCGCCCTCGCGCCCTTTTCGCACGATCAGGTCGATAGCCTTGCAGTGATCCGTGACATAGAGCCAGTCTCTGACATTCTCCCCCTTGCCGTAGACCGGGATGCTCTCGTCCGCCAGCGCTCTGGAGATGACCAGCGGTATCAGCTTCTCGGGGAAATGATACGGGCCATAGTTGTTCGAGCACCGGGAAATGCTGGTCGGGAGCTTGAATGTCCTGTTATACGCCTGCACGAACAGATCCGCAGACGCCTTGGCGGCCGAGTACGGGCTCGACGCGCGTATCGGAGTAGTCTCGGAGAAGAGCAGATCCGGTCTGTCCAGCGGCAGATCTCCGTATACCTCATCGGTCGATACCTGATGATATCGTCCTATGCCGAAGGTTCTGCAAGCGTCCAGCAGCGTCGTCGTGCCGACGACATTAGTCCGGACGAAGACCTCGGGATCCGTGATGGAGCGATCCACATGGCTCTCCGCCGCAAAGTTGATGACAACGTCCGGCTTCATCTCCTCAAACAGGTTAAAGACGAACTCCCGATCCGCGATATCGCCTCGCACGAAGTGGTAGTTCGGTTTGTTCTCGACGGACTTGAGCGTCTCGAGATTGCCCGCGTAGGTCAGCTTGTCCAGATTGATGATCTCATCCTCCGGATACCTGTTCACTGCGTAGAGCACATAGTTGCCGCCGATGAAGCCGGCGCCCCCGGTTACGATGATCTTCATATATGTTCCTCCGATGGTCGGTTTATTATCGCCGCGAATCATGGAATCTGCCGTCCATGATATCCTTGAGATACGCGCCGTACTGATTCTTCTTGTATATCTCGTATGCCTGCCGCATCTGCTCGTCGCCTATCCAGTGATTGTTGTACGCTATCTCCTCAAGACAGGCTATCTTCCTGTGCTGATGGCGCTCTATTGTATAGACGAAGTTGATCGCCTCTACCAGCGACTCGTGAGTGCCCGTGTCCAGCCATGTATATCCCTGTCCCAACAGCGTCACGTCCAGCTCTCCCGCCTCCAGATATATGCGGTTGAGATCGGTGATCTCCAGCTCGCCTCTCGCTGAGGGCTTGAGCTGTCTTGCGTACTCTACGACCCTATTGTCATAGAAGTACAGCCCCGTCACGCAGTAGTTCGACTTGGGATGCTCAGGCTTTTCCTCGATGGATTTTGCCTTGCCCTGCTCGTCGAACTCGACGATGCCGAACCGCTCCGGATCGTCCACATAGTAGCCGAAGACCGTAGCTCCGCTCGTCTTTCTGGCGGCGGCTCTGACAGCCTTGTCCAGACCCTGACCGTGGAAGATATTGTCCCCCAGTATCATGGCAACGCTCTCATCGCCTATGAAGTCCGCGCCTATGATAAATGCCTGTGCCAGCCCGTCGGGACTGGGCTGCACCGCATAGCTCAGCTCGATGCCGAACTGACTGCCGTCTCCCAGCAGCTCACGAAATCTGGGCGTGTCCTCAGGCGTGGAGATGATGAGGATATCCCTGATGCCCGCCATCATCAGCACCGACAGCGGATAGTATATCATAGGCTTGTCATATATGGGCAGAAGCTGCTTTGATGTGACCTTGGTCAGCGGATAGAGCCTCGTACCGCTCCCGCCTGCCAGAACTATTCCTTTCATGCTTACCTCCGGAACTGTTTTTAATATCTTAAATTATTTGATTCCAAAATGATACGGGTTGCTACGCGCATAGCGCTCCCGCAACCCTGCGTCGTCGATTTGGACTTTTTTACCCTGGTATCATATTATCCCCTGAGCCATC
>CAVJQN010000120.1:0-4585 GCA_963651635.1 Agathobacter sp. | reverse complement strand
CCTCGGTCAATGCCTATAGCATCACGGGATCTACGCCGTTCGTCGATGCGCTGCTGGACGTGAGATACGGCATATATTCGCAGACACCGTCAGATCCGCAGCTGGAGCTGGTCGATCAGTCGGGCGACACATATCTGTACAGGAACCCGTATACACTGCCGCTGGGATGGTGCGTGAGTCAGAATCTCCTTGACAACTGGATCATCGACACGGGCAGTCCGATTCATACGCACAATGACATCTGCGATGTATGCGGTATCGAGGAGCGTATGCTCGAAAAGGTAGACGGGGACAATGCAGGCAGCACCTTTACCGCATCCGTGACGCAGACGGGGCTGTACTATGCATATTCCGACAGCACGGCGACCAAGAATGTGACGTCGCGTATAGACGGCGAGACCAAGACATACAGCAACCTAAACCGCGGATATCTGATGGAGCTGGGATATCTGGAGGCGGGTACGGATATCGAGCTGACGGCTACTGATGATACGTCGATCAATGTCAGGCTGTACAGGTTCAACTACGAGGCGCTGAAAAAGGTGACGGAATATCTCGGAAGTAGCCCGATGGAGATAACGGGCTTTGATGATACACATATCGAGGGCAAAGTGACGGCGGCAAATGACGACAGCGTGCTCTTTACGACGATCCCGTACGAGAAGGGATGGAGCGTATATGTGGACGGAGAGAGCGCCGAGGCGACGGAGATATATGATTCCTTCATCGGAGTGAAGCTGGGCGCGGGCGAGCACAGCATATCCTTCAGCTACGAGCCGGAGGGCTGGCGGACGGGCATATATATCAGCCTCGCGTCGCTGGCGGTGCTGGGGGCAGCGGCGGTCGTGACTGTGATGAGACGCAGGAGAGGAAATGCCGGGACACAGGCCGAGGGTGAGTGAGGAAGCCAATGGGTGATAGACAGCAAAGCTAGGGGACAGCGAAAAACAGAAAACATCTGACAGAAAACAAGGTACAGGCAAGGTAAAACGCAGTATGCACAAAACCTTGCTTGATATAGGTATCATATGAGTATAAAAACCAAGCGAATTTGCAAGTAAAAGATGGACATTGACATATCACGAAAATTGATACGGTGCTTTGCACCGGTTATCATAGCGGAGATGCTGCTTGGCGCGGCATCTGCGCTTTTTTCGTATGCAGGCGCGGCATGGGATGTGCCGGATGCAGGCATATGCGGACTTATTGCGGGACATGTCCTTATCGCGCTGATGTGTGTTTTCATGCTGCACAAAGACGTCTTACCCGAAGATTTCAGCAGACCGCTTTTGAATATCAAATCAAGAGCAGAGAATGTCGAGCCGGAAGCCGGATATATCGAGAGTGAGATAGCACATAGAGAGTACTATGATATACGTCCCAGAAAAGACGACAAGACGGGCATATCAAGAAAGACAGGCATCAGTCCCGCCGAGACCGCGGCATGGATGGCGTGCGCATGCGCGCTGTGCCTTATATCTACATACCTGCTGAACGCACTCGGCATGACGGGAGCAGACGATGCATATATCCGCACAGCCTTAGTGACAGAAAAAGCCCCGGCGGCACTGCGCGTCCTGCTGGTGCTTCTTGCAGCACCGGTATCCGAGGAGCTTCTATACCGCGGCATCGTATACGGGCGAGTGACGGAGTGCTTCGGCGAAAAGCCGGGATTTGCCGCGTCCGTGGCTGCATTTGCCCTGTCTCACGGCAACCTGACGCAGGGCATATATGCGTGCGTGACGGGGGTGCTGCTCACGTCGGCATGCCGCAGAGTACGCAGCTCCGTAATGAGCCGTTTATGGCTATGTATACTGCTCCATATAACTATCAACGCCTGCTCTCTGATGGTCTTCAAATAGTACAAAAATGGCGATTTTCAGCCGATAAAAGTCTTCATGAATTGTTAAGTTATTGAGGGGGTCTATTTGTTGTATTTTGGGGGCAATGTTGATACACTAGCCTACAGTTGAGGTCAAAAAAGCACCATCGAGAGGTTCATATAATGCCCTATGGAACAAGCAGAGGCAGACACCGCAGGAGATACAGATCATCTGCGAACGGCCCCAAAACAGCAATCATCGTACTCTGCGGAGTACTTATCATAGCCGGAGCAGGATTCGGCGCATACAAGGCTTTCAAGGCAGCGGGAGATAAGAAGCAGGAGGACGCCGCGCAGACGGCACAGTCCGAGACAGAGCTGAGAGAATCTGTATCGGTGGACGGCATCGATATCACCGGTATGCTCAGATCCGAGGCCAAGGAAGCAATCACAAAGAAGTACGCATGGGACATGAAGATTTCATGTCCCGATTTAAGCGCGGAGCAATATCCGCTGGCAGATCTTCTCGCCGGGAGCATAGAGAAGGTGCTCGACGAGATATACGAGGGTACGGGCGCTCCGCAGCCGAGCTACAGCATCACATGGACGGTGGACGAGGCGCTTCTCAAGAGCGAGACAGAGGCGGTCGCGGCACTGTGGGGCAAGGAAGCGGTCAATGCCGGCATCTCGGGCATCGATGCCGATAAGAAATGGACATTTGCGGGCAGCGAGGACGGCATCAGCATAGATACAGCTAAGCTCTCCGATGATATACAGAAGGCGTGCAGCGCCAATGATTTTGACGCGGTCATCGTAGCATCCTATACGAGGGTGACTCCCGAGATCAATCTGGACAATGCCGAATCGCTCTACAAGGTCATGGGCGAGTTCACGACCAAGACGACCGCCAACTCCAACCGCAACAACAACATCGATCTGGCGGCAAAGGCGATCAGCGGCACCATACTCCAGGTGGGCGATCAGTTCTCCTTCAACAACGCCACAGGCAACAGGACGACGGAGAAGGGCTACAAGCCGGCAGGCGCGTATCAGAACGGCGTGCTGGTGCAGGAGCCGGGAGGCGGAGTATGCCAGATGTCGTCTACGCTGTACAATGCGATGATAAAGACGGGCATATCCGCAGATGAGCGTCATCCGCATACCTACGAGCCGTCATACGTAACGCCCGGCGATGATGCCATGGTCAGCTATGACGGATATGCAGGCCCGGACTTCAGGTTCACGAACAATACCAAGTCATCGCTGATGATACTGGCTGAGTATCACGATCAGACCGTGACTGCAAAGATCATAGGCATACCGATACTGGCTGACGGCGAGACGGTATCGCTGAACTCGGTCAAGGATGAGACCTACAATCCGAATATAGCAGCGCCCGTATATACCGAGGATCAGACACTCTATCCCGGTACGCAGATTGTCACGACCAAGGGCGACGCGGGCAGCAGATGGAAGACCAATATAATACATAAAAAGGACGGCACGGTGGTCAGCGACGAGCTGCTCTATACCTCGACCTACAAGGGACATACGCCTGCCATCACGCGCAACAGCACGAATGTATGGTTCCCGGCGGGCTCGACGACCCCGGAGACGGTGGACGCGGCATATGTACAGGCAGTACTGACAGACAGAGCGGTCAGAGAGGCGGCTGCTGGTACGTATGCGACGGAGACCATCGCGACCACGACGGCGGCGCCGGAGGAGACCGTAGCTGTACCATCGGAGAGCATATCCGGTCCGGCGGGCGGCCCCGGAACGACGGTGACACAGACGAGCGCAGCTGTTCCGAGTACGACGGCAGCACTCACCCCCGGAAGCTCGTCAGGACCGGGCGGATCGACGGGGACAGACACGACGGCGCAGACTACGGCGGCCAGCCCCGGCGGTCAGACATATTCGGCTCCGGGTGTCACGACCTCGCCCACGACCGCGGCATCGCCGGGATCTGTGACACAGCCAGAGACGATAGCGACATTTCCGGGAGCCTGATATACAGGTACAAAACAACTGCATAAAACAAAAAACAAAAGCCTTATCCGTTGGATTTCAGCCATGTTGCTGGTATAATAGATAAGGCTTTTTAGGTGCTATTCTTTTTAGTTTGCAGGAGGAATCTAGATATGGTTAAAAGAAATTGGAAAACCATGGATGGAAACGAAGCTGCTGCATACGCTTCATATGCGTATACCGAAGTAGCGGCTATGTATCCCATCACTCCTTCATCTGTCATGCCCGAGCATGTGGATGAGTGGGCGACCGAGGGTAAGAAGAATATCTTCGGCGATGTGGTTCAGATCACGGAGATGCAGTCTGAGGCCGGCGCGGCAGGTGCCGTACACGGTTCTCTGGTAGCAGGTGCGCTCACCGCTACATATACTGCTTCACAGGGACTTCTGTTGATGATCCCGAACCTCTACAAGGTAGCCGGAGAGCAGCTCCCCGGTGTATTCAATGTTTCGGCACGTGCCATCGCTTCACACGCACTTTCCATCTTCGGAGATCACTCCGACGTATATGCATGCCGTCAGACAGGAGCGGCTATGCTCTGCGAGTCCTCTGTACAGGAGGTTATGGATCTGACACCCGTAGCTCATCTGTCAGCTATCAAGGGCAAGGTTCCGTTCATCAACTTCTTCGACGGCTTCCGTACATCTCACGAGATCCAGAAGATCCAGGCATGGGACTATGAGGATCTGAAGGATATGGCTGATTTCGAGGCTATCAAGGCATTCAAGGATG
>CAVJQN010000119.1:0-16486 GCA_963651635.1 Agathobacter sp. | reverse complement strand
AGAAAGGAGGCAGCATATGAAGTCGATCAGACAGCGTGAGCATGAAGATATCATGAAGGAGATACAGACCAGAGCGGCGGGATATACGCCGGAGTGGCACTGCGACCTGCAAAAGCCGGATATCGGAGTGGCTCTCGCGCAGGTCTATGCGGGTATGCAGGGCAATATCGAAAAGAAATATGCGATGCTTCCGGAAAAGCTCAAGACAGACTACTTCAACTGCCTGAATGTATCCATGAAGACCTCGGCGCCGGCATCGGGATATGCCGTCTTCGGACTGTCGAGCGACGAGATGGACGGCACTCTGCTGGAAGCGGGCACAGCTCTGCGCTCGGACGTGACAGACGAGCTGGGTCAGGCGGTGCCGGTGGAGCTGTGCGAGGATGTATTTGTAGCACCGGATACGCTCAGAGCAGTCTACGAGGTAGATCCGACGCAGGACTATATAGGCTGCATATATGACGCGGAGACGATGGAGGAGCGTCCGGCGTACAGACTGTTTGCCATGGACGAGGACAACATCCAGTCGCACAGAGTCTATATGAGCCACCCTTTCATATTCAAGATAGGCAGATATGCCTCCATCGGGCTGCATATCAGAAACAGCCGGGATGAGGCGCCGCCGCAGGAGATACTGCAGCGCTTTGCGGATCCTGATAAGGTGCGCTTCTTCTACGAGACGGGCGAGGCTGAGGACGCGGAGGTCACACTCTCTGATGTGAGCGTGCGCGATGGGGCCGTATATATCAACAAGACCGGTTCGGATGCGGTATGGGCAGAGACAGAGCACGGAGGCATCAGCGGGATATGGCTCGGATGTGAGATCAAGGACGCGGCGGGTCTCGCGTCGTGGGGCTGCTCGCAGATATATCTGACGGCGCAGTGCGCGGCGCAGGAGCCGGACAATATATATGCGGCTGGTGTGGATCAGCCCAGCGGAGAGCTGTGCTTTCCCTTCGGAGAGAGGTTTGCGCAGCAGGATGAGGTGTACTTCGGCAGTGAGGACGCGTTCAGCAAGCGCGGCGCGCGGGTCAGTATCTCCTTCACGCGCGAGTTCGCGAGGATACCGATAGCGCAGACGGAGAGACCGCAGATAGACTGGAAGTTCGTAATGCCGAGAGGCTCCGTGCCCAGCGAGGTGCAGTACGATATCACGATAGAAGAGGTCGTGTGGGAGTATTTCAACGGAAACGGATGGGCGAGGCTCTTTGCGGGACGTGAGTACGCGGATGCGTTCAGATACCGCGCGACAAAAAATGACCGCATAGTCAGGATGACATTTGACTGCCCCGAGGATCTGCAGCCGATACTGGCAGGATCCGGCGAGACCTACTACATACGTGCGCGTATACTGAAGGTAAACAACGCCTACAAGACCACTGGAGACTATGTGACGCCGTATATATCGGATGTGACGATCTCCTATGAATATGACGGAGATGGAGTATCTCCGGAATATCTCTGCTGCGAGAACAATATGGCGCAGGAGCTCATCAAGATGGACACGCGCCGGACGCGGATGCTGCAGCCGGTGAAGCCGCTGGAGGGTCAGGCTCCCGAGCTGTATATCGCGGCGGCGGGACTGTCGCCTCAGGGACCGGTACGGATTCTCTTTGACATAGAGCATGCGCTGGGTGAGAAGCAGCCTCCGCTCAAATGGGAATATTACAGAAACGGCGAGTGGGTCGGCATCAATGTGATAGATGATACGGAGGATCTGCGCCGGACAGGTATAGTCACGATCCCCGGCCTACCCGATGCACAGCGATGCAGTCTGTTCGGACGCGAGGAGAGCTTCTGGCTGAGGATACGCAGGATGCCGCGCAGGACGCAGCCCGAGCACTGTGCGAAGATACGCGGTATGTATCTCAATGCTGCGCGGGTGGTGACGTTGCGCCACGGACTGAGCGAGTATCTGACGATGGAGAGCTGGCTGGAGGATGCGCAGTTCGAGCTGACCGAGCACAATATCAACAGCCTGGAGCTGTGGGTCAGAGAGGACGACCGCCTCACGCAGAGCGATATGAGGTCTCTGCGCAGGGAGGGCAGATACCGCGAGGATCTGGACGAGAACGGAGACGTGGCGGCGCGCTGGGTGCGCTGGATGCAGACAGACAGCATCAGGCGTCATGCGCCGGGCGAGAGGGTATATGTGCTTGATGCCAATCGCGGCATCATCACATTCGGCGGAGGCGCGCACGGCAGAGTGCCCGCGCCGGGAGAGCCTGACGGCATATATGTAGAGTACAGTGTCGGTGGCGGCACACTGTGCAATATTCCGGCAGGCATGATCAGCGGACTTGAGCTGACGGAGGGATTTGTCAGCACGGTATACAATCCTCTGCCTCTTACGGGAGGATATGACAGAGAAAGCGCCGCTATGGCGCTGGATAGAGCCAGCGCGGAGCAGTCGCATCACTTCCGCGCCGTGACGGCGGATGACTTTGAAAATCTCGCCAGAGAGGCGTCAGGCAATATAAGCAAGGTCAAGACCTGCTCCTGTCTGAACGAGAGAGGCGAGAGGGCACCGGGATATGTGACGCTCGTGCTGCTGACAAAGGACTACGATCCGTCGGGATACGGATACGAGGAGCAGAAGCGGGGGATATACGGATATTTCCGCGACAAGCTCCCGGCAGGTCTGGTGCCCGGTCAGCGGTTCGTGATACGTCCGCCGAGGCTGGCTCAGCTGGAGCTGCATGTAGATGCTGTGATGGCGGCAGATCAGGACGCCTTCCGTATGCAGCAGGCGGTGCTGGACAGACTGGAGGAGTTTTTAGATCCCGTGACGGGCAATTTCAACGGCGAGGGATGGGATATCGGCAATATGCCGCAGCAGACACAGATAGCGACGCTGATACGCTCCGTGCCGGGCGTGGAGAATATAGAACGGATCATCATATTTGCAAGGCTCATAAACGAGCCGGGAGAGCCGTCGGCATCCTACGACCAGCTGCAGGAGGATCCGTTTGCACTTGTGCAAAGCGGAAAGCATGTGATAAATATGACTAAAAAAGCGCAAAGGAGGTGAGAGATGTGCTCCCGGAGATAGTATTTGACACGGATACCTTTGACGAACTGACAGAGGAATACAAAAACAGGATCGCAGGGCTGTATCCGGACTGGACAGATTATAATTATCATGACCCGGGGATCACATTTCTCGAGCTCTTTGCATGGCTGCGTGAAAATCAGCAGTTCTTCATGGAGCAGCTGGGAGAGGCGCACTATCGCCATTTCTTCAGACTGATGGGCATCAGACCGCACGGCCGCGTGCCGTCCGAGGTATGGGTGCATGCACACAGGAGATGTGCCGGAGGCGAGATCGAGATCCCGAGAGGGACGCAGTTTGAGTCGGGCGGTCTTCCCTTTGAGACAGAGGAGGACGAGCTGATCCCGGAGGGACGCATATGCGCGCTGAGCAGCCGCGGCGCCGACGGAGACGAGATATCCCGTCTGTCCGAGATACAGATCAATGACATGAATGCGATATATATATCGCCCTTCGGAGACGGAACCGAACCGGGAGCGGCATTTTATATCTATATGGATAAGCCGCTTCATACGGGCAGGCGATATCATCTGGCGCTTAGGTTTGAGACGGATGCTGTGCGCGGCGAGGCTCCGGGAGAGGACTTCGTCGACCTGATAGATATAGACTGGCAGTATCATACGGCACAGGGCTGGTCGCCGCTCACCATACACAGGGACGAGACGAGAAATATGCTCTATACCGGGCGCATCAGCTTCAGTCTGGAGGGCGGAGAGTCCGCGGCGGTCAGCGAGACGGGGACGGACAAGGATGAGACCGAGTACCATGTCATCAGAGCCGTACTGCGTGCGGGCGAATATGCCATGCCTCCCGTATGCTCCGGTCTGAGCCTGAATGATATCGCTCTAGTGCAGAGGCGCAGTATGCGCTGGCCGGACGGAGAAACCATAGGCATCGGCAACGGATTCCCCGATCAGTCATATCCCCTGCCGTCAGGGCATCCGCTGGCTCAGAGCGTGGTGGTGAAGGCGGATGATGTGATGCGTCCTGGCGAGGTCTGGGCATGGGAGCGAACCGAGGATCTCGAGGGGGCGGGACCGAACGATGCGGTATATACCGTTGATGAGACAAACGGGACGGTGAGATTCGGAAACGGATACTACGGCTTTCAGCCGGAGGGACGCATCGCCGTATACGAGATGGCGGAGAGTGCGGGAGCAGAGGGCAATGTCAAGGACAATGCCGCATTTTTGTGCAGTACATATGAGATAGCAGACGGACTTAACTTTGCCATGACGCGGATGGTAAGGCGCGGGCTGGATCCGGAGTCGGTAAGCTCGGCTCTTTTAAGAGCGATGCGTGAGCAAAAGAAGGTATATCGGGCGGTGACGCCGCGGGACTATGAGGTGCTGACCGGACAGATCCCGGGGCTGGTGATACATTCATGTCACGCATGGTATGATGAGGCGAGACCCGGTACGGTCAATCTGGTGGTACGTCCGGGCGATTCAAAGAGATGCTCGCAGCTCTCGCAGCGCTACCGGCAGAATATACTTAACTATCTTGAGCCGCGCAAGCTGCTGGGTACGAGGATAGCTCTCTATCCGCCGCAGTATATCATGATCAATGTCACTGTCGAGGTGATCGCCTCCGCGAGATACCGTGACAGCAGGAGCATACTGGAGCGCACGGTGCGGCAGTGGTTCAAGGAGCAGGAGACGGTATACGGGCAGCCGCTGGAGTACAGTGATCTGTTCGGACGGATCGATTCGCTCGCCTGCGTGCACAAGCTCAATGTGCTGAGCCTCGAGACGCCGGATACGGGTATACGCGTGAGCAGCAACAACAATCTGATACCGCCGGTCAACGGTGTATTCATACTGAACCGGCTCAATATCGTGCTGAACAACTTTCGGATGAACTGATGAAGTACTTTGTGATAAACAAACAACTCGAATATGACAGGAGCTTTCTGTCCGGTCTGGTCTTTGCAGACGGGGTACTGAGGCTGTCATCCGACAGCCGCCGCGCCGGATATATGTTCTCCAGAGTCTATGACAGCATGGAGCCCGAGATGCAGTGGCATCGGTTCACGATAGACGGATCGTTCAGAGATGCCGGCATATCCGTGCGCATATATACATGCGAGCAGCCCACGATACTGGTGGACGGCAGGTATTATCTGATAAGCGAGATCATAGGCGACGGGGAGATGTCTCTCGTGAGAAAGCTCCAGATATTTGCCCCGTATGAGGCACTTGCAGCATCGGGACAGAGCGATATACTGATGCATGATGTGAGCGGAAGGTATCTTTTCTTTATACTGGAGTTGTTCAGGCAGGAGGACGATCCGCAGATAGAGTCGATATGCATACGCTTTCCGCGGGAGAGCTGGCTGAGGTATCTGCCGTCGGTATACAGCAAGGACGATCACGGCACAGGGAAGACTGACTGCGGCTTTACCGAGCGCTATCTGGCGCTGTTTCAGAGTCTGTACGAGGATCTGGAGACGGATATACGTGACAGCGCCAGACTCATGAATCCGGCAGCAGTAGACAGAAGTCTGCTCGTGACGCTGGCGCAGTGGTTTGATGTGAAGGATGTATATCTCTGGCCTGACGACAAGCTCAGGGAGCTGATACCGCGCCTCCCGGAGCTGATGAGGCTCAAGGGAACGGCGCGAGGGGTCACGGAATATGTGAAGCTCTATACGGGAGAGGAGCCGGAGCTGACCGAGGAGGACGATACGATCATACTCACGGTCAGAGACAGATATATCAAGGATGCCAAGGACTATCAGGCGCTGGTTCGGATAGTAAATGCCATGAAGCCGGCTGATACGATGCTGCGCATCGTCGCAAGGGATGCCGGAGTGAGCCTTGGAATCGGGATGCGCCTCGGTGTCAACAGTACTCTGGCACCGGAGGAGCAGGAGGATGCCGGGGCGGGACTTGAAGCCGGTGAGCACGAAATGCCCCGTGAGGACGATACAGGCGATAAGGACGGCGACTCCAGTACCGCAGGAGGTGACTGTGAGGACGATACAGATGTCGATACACTGACAGGATCGGAGCGGAATATATGAAAAATCTTCAATATTTTCCATATGAGAGAAATCAGTATTACTATGGTAAGCTGATCACTCAGCAGGACTTCATATCCGAGCAGAAGTATATGAATGACAAGAGGCGCCTGATTAACCGCTTTCTGCACGGAGTAGGCGTCGCCTCGGGACTGCAGGCAGTGGAGATCGACGAGAGGACGATATCTGTAGAGGCGGGCGTGGCACTGGACGGAGTAGGCCGGGAGATAGTGCTGGCGGATCCCGTGGTCGTCCGTCTGAATCAGATAGAGGGCTATCAGGAGCTGAAGGAGACATATACCGAGAGCGGAGCATATCTGTGCATCGCATATGATGAAAGAGATGTCTATCCGACCAAGGATGCGATGTCTCCCGAAGGCGGCGAGACACAGGCATATGAGAAGACACAGGAGGGATACAAGCTCTATCTGACGACCAGAGAGCTGGACGACAACAGCGATACAGTAATCTCCATGGCGGTGAACACCGTGCTGCTGTTTGAAAATGAGGATCTGACGATATATCAGGAGATCCCGACATTTGTTGAGACGGAGAGCACATTTAACGTATCTATCATTATCATAGACCATCACGGGGCGCATGACTGCAATATCACGCTTTCGGAATCGCTCACATGCGCATCATGCTCCGGGGAAGACCGGCTGGAGCTGAACTGGCTCGGTCACTTTGACAGAGCGGGGGAGACCAAGGTCATAAATGCGCAGCTTCAGGCATTTCCGCTGGAGAGAGGACATGTGCAGCTGCATCTGCAAAAGAGCGACCTGACTGTCAATATATCCGGAAAATGCTTCTATCCTCTTGAGGATATAGAGATGAGCATCCCGGTGAGCGCCAAGAGCAAATATGAGCAGCTGCTGACGAGATATTACAGAGACAGCATGACACGGGTTCTTGCCAACTCCTACCCCAAGGGCATATATCTGGCGAGGCTGTATCTGACAAGATGTGATGATGACTTCGTGATAGACACTCTCGAGAGGATGCCGTTTGATCAGTATGTATATAATACATTTGTGTCGATGGGACTGATAGGCCGGCTCATCACGGACGTAACGGATCTGAAAAGGGCTGCGGCAGGCACGGACGATGGAATATCGGCGCCCGCGGCAGGCGCGTCGGCACCTGCGTCGATACGCAAAGAGGCATCGGGCATATGTACGCTGGATCTGGGACTCGGCGGAGTGGCGGGCGACAGGTTCTTCTCGGAGGAGATAGTGCACGGGCTGGGGCTCGGAAGAGTGCAGATCGAGCTGAGCATCGACGGCGATACGATACAGTACTTCGGCTCCTCGGAGATATTCAAAAATATGGAGATCAGGGCAGAGCTGGCTGCACGCGCGGACAATGAAAGGGGCTGCTTTGTCATAGGTATGCGCCTTCTGGAGGCGACTGCGGTGGGCTCGGTCAATATCCGCTGGACGGCGAGACTGCTGAGCGAGGACAAGGCAGCGGGAACCGATCAGAGGATAGTGATCACCCCGGGCAAGCTGGAGATGAAGGTGATGCAGAACAGGTATCTGCGGGCGAGGACGGAAAATCTCACGGGCATGACGCTCACCTGGGAGGTGCGTTCACCGCACGGAGGTACCATCAGCAAGGACGGGCTGTATACGGCTCCGGGGACCGAGGGCGTATACGAGGTAGGCTGCTACTGCAGTGAGATGCCGCAGATCAGAAGCTCTATCTATGTGATTGTCAGACGGTGATGACACGGCGGCATGCGATGATGCGAACGGTGTGCGAGCCGTTACGGTATGTCCGGTGAGCAGGCGGGGAGACAGCGAGAGGGAGCATAGCGGGATAATATGGTAATCCGTGTACTGGAGCATAAATATTTTGTCATGAATACCATCATCGCCGGTGATGGTCTGGATCAGTATGTATGCAGAGACCTGTCGGGTCAGGACAGCGAGATATATCGCATAGTCCGCATACCGCATGATGATGTGACACCGGAGCTGATGAGATATCTTGCTGATATAGACAGCTCGGAGAGCTTCGCTCAGCTGCGGGAGTATTCCAATGAGGGCGAATATCTGTGCGTAGTCATGGACTGCGGCAGCTCTCAGGCGATCTCTCTGAGAAAGAAGATAGCCAGAGAGCAGCCATCCTTCAAGGAGCGCCTCGGATATGTATACGGGCTGATCGAGAGGCTGATACTGTCGGATATACCGGTATATTTCGCCGCTTCTGCCATGAATATGGAGAGCATCAGACTGACACCCGCGCTTGATATGGCATTTGACTTTGATATCCATGACATACTTGATTTTGAGAGCCGCGGCATGGAGGATATATGCACGGGGCTGGCTGATGTGATCATGGAGGTCTTTGATGCGGAGATGAGCCGCAACTCGCTGGACGAGCTGACACAGCTGGTGAGAAATCTGCGCCTGCGCAGGTATACCGACTATCTGTCGATATTTGCAGACTACAAGGTGATATATGAAAAATACAGCGACAGCGAGGACGACATAGAGCTGGAGAATAACAGCTTCCCGTTCAGGCTGTGGGATACGCTCAAGAAGCTGTGCGCACAGGTGAGAAAATATGCATATCTGCTACTGCTTGCGGTTGCGGCGGCATATCTTGTCATGACGATATGCAATATATTCAAACCCACGCAGCAGAAGGATATCTACGACTACATCGGGGATATGCGGATCGGCGCAGAAGATGAGGCTCAGATGGTGCAGGATGCGAGTGTGGAGGCTGATGCGGCGCAGACGGGTGCGGCAGAGAGCGGTGAGGGAGGTGAGAGTCGATGAGCAAATTTGGCGATAAGACATCCCTCATAACCATCATTGACAGCGCTGTAAAGCGTGCTCTGCATACCGTGGTCGATCCGGTATCCAATACGGCACAGTCCATGACCAAGAAGGCATCGACGGACTCGATAGCGCAAAAGGCGGCGAGCGATGTCAATGAGGAGATCAAGAACCTCAGCAGACCGCCGGAGTCGCTTGATCAGTATATACTCTTCGGCTCGCACTATATAGCGAAGAAGGTCTTTTATATCCTGTTGCTGCTGGTCATCGCAGCGCCGGCACTGTTTATAAACTATGCATGGCCGCCGCTGAGGTCAAAGTTCTTTACGCGGACGATGCCGATAGATTCGGCGGATATAGCCGACTATACGGGCAAGGTGCGCCTGACCAACCGTGCCGACGGCAGGGTGCTCTTTGAGGGGACGCTGGACAGCGGACGCATCAACGGCTTTGGGAGGCTGTACGATTACAGCGGCACAAAGCACTACGAGGGCAGCTTCACGATGGAGGTATATCAGGGCTACGGAGAGCTCTTCTACCCGTCGGGAGCATTGAAATACCGTGGCAGCTTTGCCATGAACCAGTACGACGGAAGCGGTACTCTGTATGACGAGGACGGCAAGGTCAGATACGACGGAGCATGGGCGAAGGGCAGCTATGAGGGATCCGGGAAGCTCTATGATGCCGGGATATTGATATACAGCGGAAACTTTGCCGCAGGCGCATATGACGGAGACGGGACACTCTACTATCCGGACGGGACGGTATGCTACAAGGGAGCATGGACTAAGGGCGTCTATGACGGAGTCGGAGCGCTCTATGACAGAAGCGGACAGATGCTCTATCAGGGGAGCTTTGCGGACGGAGCATATGACGGCTCGGGCAGGCTCTATGAGAACGGCGTACTGGTATATGCCGGGACGTTCTCGGCAGGAACGGCGCAGGGCACAGGCAGGACATATGCCGGCGGACAGGTGGTGGCAGACGGTGAGTATACGGACAACAGCTTCGATTCCGGCAAGGTGACGCTGTACAATGCCGACGGAAGTCTGCTCTATACAGGCTCCGTGACCGAGGGCGATGTCTATGACGGCGAGGGTACACTGTACGGCGCGGACGGAAATGTGCTCTATGAGGGCGGATTTGCGGGCGGCCTGTATGCCGGAAGCGGTCGTCTGTACGATGAGAGCGGCAGCCTGATATACGAGGGCAGCTTCGCCGCCGGGAAATATGACGGAGAGGGCAGGCTCTACTCGCAGGACGGCAAGCTCTTGTATGCCGGAGGCTTCCTCGCGGGAGACTACAGCGGCGACGGGCGTATGTACTCCGACGGTGAGCTCTACTACGAGGGAGGCTTTGCCAATAATCAGTGTCACGGAGAGGGCAAGCTCTACTACCCCGGAGTGACGGACGCGGACGGAAAGCGCGTGATGTGCTATCAGGGCGATTTCGCCGACGGACAGTACAGCGGCAGCGGCAAGCTGTACGATCAGAAGGGCATGCTGCTGTGCGAGGGTGCATTTGAGAACGGGCAGATGACCGGCAAGGGCAAGGTCTACGATCCCAAGACCGGGGTACTGGTCTATGAGGGCGAACTGGTCAGAGGCAGCTTTGAGGGGCAGGGCGTACAGTACGACCCGGCTACTAGGAACAAGATATACGAGGGCGGCTTCAGAGACGGCCTGTATGATGGCAAGGGAGTGCTGTACGACAGCGTGACGGGAGCCAAGGTCTATGAGGGCGAGTTCAACAAGGGGCTGTATCACGGCAGCGGCACGATATACGATCCCGCGACAGGCAAGGCGACAGAAGAGGGCGAGTACAGAAACGGAGTGCTGGTGACGAGCAGGGAGGAGCTGGACGCGGCGAAGGAGCAGGCGGTGAAGAATCCGCAGGCGACCGAGCCCGAGACGCAGGCGCCTGCGCCGTCCTACGGAACCGGTGGCGGTCCCGGTGTGTAAGGCACTTAGCGAAGCCGAGCCGAAGGCGAAGGCTGAGCTTAGTGTTTACCATGCGATAGCCGTCCGCGAGTGCGGCGTGCAGGACGCGCCAGCAGAGCGGTTAACGGCGAACCGCTGTGTAAAGTACTTAACGAAGCCAAAGGCTGAGTTTAGTGTTTACCGTATTTAATCTCAAAAGGAGAGGCAGAGATGGGTAGATATTCGATCATCGCGGAGATCAGCGCGGAGCTGCTGAGCTATCTCAAAAAGGGTCTGATCCCGGATCTGATCCCGGACGACTCGCAGATCGGTCTGTGCTCTCCCGACGACAGAGGAGACTATACGGTCGGAGTATATCTGTACGATGTCAAGATAGACGAGAACTTCCGTGTCAGCGGCATGCAGAGCCGCGGATACAGAGAGCAGACATATCCGCCGGTATACGTAGAGCTGTACTATATGATAATGATCCGCTCTGCCAGTGATATACAGCACAGGAGCCTGACGGAGCATCGCATCATAGGCCGCATCCTGCAGGTGCTGCATGACAACAATATCATGAAGGCGGCAGAATTCGGATCCGGCGGAGCGCCGGATATGCATATAGAGATGGTGCATCCCGAGCGCTCGGAGGTCAAGGATATCTGGACGAGCGAGAAGGATGCTTACAGACTGAGCCTTTTTTACAAGATAGCGCCTGCACAGATCGAGTCCGAGCATGTGCGCAGCGTATCGCGTGTTGCGGATGTCGAGATCGCAGTACGGGAGCATGAGACGAGATGATCAGATACAGAGTTCGAAAGGTGATAGAGCTTCGCGACAGCGTGACGGGAGGTACCGTCACCGCTTCGGGCGTGCGTATATTCACATCGGGTGCTCTCAAACGTCTGGACAAGGGCGACGGACTGGTCGTGCTCACCGATGACGGCAGATACGGCGCTAGCGAGGAGATAAGGATAACCGGAGCCGTATATTTGGAGGAGACCTGCATTGTCCCGGAGTACACGCCCGGATCGGCACAGGTGCACACCATATGGCTGCTTCCCGCGCCCGGATATCCCGTGCCTGTCGGTATATCCGCAGTTAATGGTACTGCTGAACCCGGTACGCGGATAGATGTCACGGATATGGCGCACCGTGAGTCGCTGAAGATGACGCAGGACTACGAGCCGAGCCGGTCGACGGTGAGGCTGTATCACGAGCGCGGCATAGCTCCCATGGGCAGGTGGTACAGAGCCGTATGCAAGGAAAGCTCCTGCGAGTGCTTTATCGGAGAGGCAGTGAGCAGAGCCGGTGACTATACGGAATATCAGATGAGAGTGTGCACGGGGAGCGGGACGCTTGCGGCGGCAGATACGACATTTTATCCGATGACGCGCACATATGCCGATGCGAAGGGGGAGTATATCGCGGCGCTGCCGTTTGTGACAGCCGCCGATACGCAGCTGAGCATAGCATGGACCCATACACAGAGCTCAGATACCGGAGCAGATACAGGCACCGAATCAACACTAGGTACCAGAGCAAATGCAGACACAGGAACGGGTACATCTGCCGGGACAGGCAAAAATAGCGGCGCAAAGCGCGGCAAGGGGAAGACAGACAGCAGCAGTAATGAGGGCAAGGCAGCAATGATAACGATCAGCCCGGGAGAGCGGCTGCGAGTGGACGAGGAGGATAGCTGAGATGGGATTTGCGGTATGCGGCGGCGCGATGACGGCATGTACATTCGGTATGGCTCCGTCCACGCTCAATGTACTTCCGACAGCCAGAACCATATCAAGTATGCCGGTGGCATGCATCATGGACAATGTGCCCATGGTCAACGTGATGCCCTTCGGCATGTGCTCATCGCTGGCGAATCCGACGGTAGCATCGGCGACAGCGGCGGCTATGGGGGTGCTGACTCCCATGCCCTGCATACCGGTATGCTCGGCGCCGTGGGCTCCGGGCTCGCCGACAGTGCTGGTGGGCGGCAAGCCGGCATTGAACAATTCAAGCAAGCTGATGTGCATGTACGGGGGTGTGATATCGATCACCAATCCCGGCACGATGAATATACAGGTACCGTAGAGATCGCGGCAGGAGGAGCGCAGGCATGGAGAGAAGCGACAGAAAGTCCGGATATGTGAGGCTTTTGTTTGCTGTGCTCTTTTCTCTGGCAGTAGGGGCAGGCGCGACATACTGGAGGACGAGCATCTATCTTGACTCGGTGGTGGTCGTCGAGTATCACGACGGCATGATCTACGGCATCGATTCGGATGACTACTTAACGACGCTCTTTTGCGTGGATCCGCTATCGGAGGTAGGAACATATTATAGCAGAGACTATTCCGACAGCCTATACAGGCAGTTCTGTGAGCTGGTGGTGGCGGATGACGGAACCGTATATGTGCTTCAGGAGAAGACTTCCTCCGGTGATGGAAAGGCATGGGCAGCGCTGGTCTGGGATACCGGGAAGAACAAGGTATATCACGGAGCAGATATCGAGCTGGCGCAGTCCGACGCTTCTCTAAAATGCCTCAGTGCGATGGGCGATACCATACAGATGCTCTTTGAGACAGGCAGCAGCGGCGATGAGACCACATTCAGACGGTACGTGCTCGATGGCAATGCTGTCAGGGAGGCAGGGACATACAAGGTCGGCTTCAACTGTCATGACAGCTTCCTGCTGGAGGACGGCAGGGCGGTTTTCGTGGACGCGTTCGGCAGAGTCTTCCGCTGTGAGCCGGATGCAGCTCCCCAGCCGCTGACGGACGATGCCGGAGATATCATCGAGACCAACGGCACTAGGTTTTCCCTAGTAGGTCACAGACTGTACTACAAGGACTATCTGACGGATCAGTGCTTTATGATAGATATGGACGATGCGGTCATGCACGCGGAGCTGGTATCCGACGGCATGGCGCTTCCGTCGTCCTTTGACTTCTACAGTACCAGCTATATCAGGTATGACACGGACTGGACGATGGTCAGCGCGGTGACCCGGGAATCCACCGGCGACTCTGTCGTGGGATATTACGGCATCACGGACAAGGTGATAAACCAGATCAAGCCGACAGACGTGGATATACTGAGGGCATTTGTACCGGCATTTATCCTGAGTCTTCTTATCACGATGCCGGTCGCGATATATGCAAGGTCAGGAAGGTTTTTGCATATCAGGAGCATCAAGGGACGGCTCGGCATATACGCGCTGGTGCTGATAGCGGCGGTATGCGCGGTATATGAGGTCTATCTGCGTTACTTCGTGGATGACTATGCCACACACAATGCCATAAATAACTGTTCCGCGATGGCGCGGATCAAGGAATACGACCTGAACAAGGCGGCGCTGGACAGGATACTCGCCAAGGGTCGGGTATCGCCGACGGACGAGCAGCGCATCTGGCTGACGTCGCAGTTCGACGATATGATGGAATATGACGCCGACGGTATGCTCGACCGGATGAAATTCCGTATATTCTATCCGGCCGACGGCACGATATACAGTGCGGATCAGGATCTGCGGTACAATCTGCCGCTGTATATGATCGCGGGAAGACCCGTGCAGACGATGGTGGAGGAGACTCTGGACAGCGGGGAGGTTCAGAGCAGAAAGCTGGTATATGAGGGCGACAAGATAGTCGCCGTGTTCGTGCCGGGCACCACAGCCTCGGGACATAAGTATGTTCTGGAGGCATATATGACGATAGATGAGATCATCATCGGCATGCAGCAGATGAACAGACGGATGGCGGTCTTTGTCCTGCTGGTAGGACTGGCGATAGTGCTTGGCATCTGCACTGTTATCGCGTACTGCCTCAGGCCGCTGTCGTACCTGAAGGACGCTGTCATGAGGGTGGCGGAGGGCGAACTCGGAGTGCAGGCGAGAGTAGTCGGACACAATGAGGTCGCATCGACCGTGATGAGCTTTAACAGGATGTCGCAGGTGCTTGAGAGGATGAACGGCGTCGTGGACTCGTACAAGCGTCTGTATGAGGCATTTGTCCCGATGAAGCTGTGCGAGAAGCTGTCGGGCAAGGACGATCTGGAGATATCGCTGGAGCCGGGCAGCTCGTATTGTGGCGACGCATATATCATGAATGTGAGGTTCTGGGGAGAGGAAGAGGACGACGTCCAGCGGGAGTTTTATGATACGCTGCTTGGCATATGCACGGAAAATGGAGGCATCGCAGCAACACTGGTGGGCAGGCAGAAGATAGTTTTCTGCGACAGCGCAGACAGCGCGGTCGAGAGCGCGACGGCTGTGCTCCAGCAGCTGCGCGACAAGCTGGACGACATAGCAGTATATATAGGTATCAGCAGCGCAGATGCAACGGTGCATGTCATCGGCTCGGAGCTGAGGCGCAGCATGACATTGGATGAGGGCGAGGACGAGTTCGCACTGGGACATATTGCGATGCACATTGACGCATCGCTGCTGGTGGACGAGACCGTGATGCAAAGGCTGCGTCAGGAGGCGCCCGGCAAATATCACAGCAGATATCTGGGCAGGCTTGCTCTGCTTGGCGAGGAAACCGTGCAGGCGGTCTACGAGATACTCGACGGAGAACCGCAGGCGGACAGGGAGCTCAAGCAGATGACGGCGGCGCACTTTGAGAGGGGCGTCAGAGCATATGAGCAGCGGGACATGTTTACCGCCCGAACCGAGATGATACGGGTGAAGATGGACTACCCCAAGGATCGCGCCGCGAGAGGATATATACTGTGCTGCGGCAGAAAGGAACCGCCTGAGGTATGTCAGGTACATGGGAACATGGATGAAGGCGACAGAGATGCTGAAAAGAGAAAATGAGCTGAGAGCAGACTCGGACAGAAGCGAAAAGAGACGCCTTACGCTGCCGCTGTGGCTGGAGGTTCTCCTTTGCGTGCTCCCGCTCGTCATCGCCAACATCGCCATACAGCACGTCGTGCTCGAAAGAAGCATCAACAAAAACGAGCTCAGTCAGTACCGCGTCATTATGGAAAATGTCGTCAATGCATTTGGCGCGAGACTCATGTACTCGAGCAGCAAGGATGTGGATCTGGCGGATATTCTTGAAAAGAGAGGCTCGATGGTGGTACCGGTCTCCGAGCAGGATACTGCGGCGGGATATACGGACGCGCAGGGTCATGCCGCGGGGACGATATACTACCATATATATATCTATGCCGACGACGGCACGCTGCTGCAGTATATCCCCGAGGATGAGAGCGTACTATATGGAGATGAGCTGTACGACAGAGAGCTGCAATCCGTCCGAGCCGCCATGGACGCGGACGGCGTGATATTCAGGAAGGTGAAGCAGGAGGGTACTGATTATCTGGCTGCATATCTGGCGGTGAGCTGCACCGGCAAGAATCTCTCATTCGCAGATATGAGCATGGAGGATATGGACGGCAGCGAGATCAAGGTGATCTTCAGCTGCATCGTCGATACGGACGCCATCACCGATATCCAGCACGGCAACGTCATGCAGACATCAAACATACTGGCATCCAGCCTGCTGGTCATGCTGGCGATACTTGCCGTGATCTTAAGGCGGGAGCTGTCGTCTCTGAAGCTGATGCGTGATACGATGGATCGCATCAGAGACGCGGAGCTGAACGGTCAGTCGCAGGAGTATGAGGGGGAGCCGATTGGCAGACGCTTTGAGGAGTCGGAGATCAGCGACCTCATCAATGTATTTAACCGTATGGC
>CAVJQN010000118.1:0-2549 GCA_963651635.1 Agathobacter sp. | reverse complement strand
GCAGATCCTTTTTGAGATACGTGTAGTGCTGCGCCATATATGCGCAAAAGCCCGCCACTCCCAGCGTATGCTCCAGCAGACCGCCTACATATCCGTGATGGACGGTCTTGGCAGCGGAGGAGTACATGAAGCGCTGCTTGAGTTCGGCGTCATTGACAAAGAAGTTTTCCAGCAATGCATGCAGATATTTGTTGTGCACGCCCGCGATATAGCCGAGCAGCTCGTCGTACATCTCATTTAGATCGCGGCTGCTGACAGGAAGATAGTCCGCAGGCACATATTCGCCGTCGCCCGCCCTGCGCATCCGCTTGATATTGAGCTGGAGAGCGTTGTTGAAGGAGGTGACATCCGCCTCCACGGCTACATAGTCGAGCGCCTCCACATGCTCGATGCCGGGACTGGCAAGATCCCATGCCTTGGCGTCGATGGTGCCCGTCTTGTCCTGAAGGACGAGGCTGGCGTACTCCTTGCCGTTCTTGGTAAGCTGTATCTGGCGGTTCTTGCACAGATAGACGTCGGAGACATGCATTCCCTCTTTGAAATTTGATATATATTTCATGTATGACCTTTCCGGGCGTCTGCGGCGACGCCATATGATTTGAAATCTTGTGTGAAATGCAGGCAAATGCGATCCGGTGAGACGCTATCGCGTCGTTCTCAGCCCCGTCTCGACCTCAAATACGATATTTTTGTACTCATCCTTGCTCTGGCGGTATATCAGCACGGTGACCGTGGAGCCTGCCTGTATATGGCTTAGGGCATATTTGAACGAGCGCAGCGATGTGATGCGGTGACCGCCGATATCGGCTATATAGTCGCCGGGCTGCAGACCTGAGGCATATGCCGGTCCGCCAAATGCGACCGACTTTACATACACACCCTCCGGATAGTCCGGACCGCTGTGCATCCCGTCCATGTCCACTACAGATACACCGAGATATGCCTGATCCTCGCCGCTCACCATGGACTCCAGTATGTCGCGATAGTCGGCGATGCTCATGATTACCTGAGAATCGGTATCGTCCTCCTTGAGGTCGTCACACAGCCAGCCTATGAGCCTGCCCTCAAGATCGATGATCCATGTGCCCTTGACCGAGCTGATATCACGATCGGCGTAGAACAGACGTGTAGTTCCGTCCGTGATGCTGATGGGATCTGTCGTATAGGAGAGCCATGTATATGCGACGGAGTGCGTCATGCCCTTGGGGCTGCCTACCGCGATGGCGAGGTCTCCGCGGGCTGCCGCACCCGAGGTATCAAGAGAGATCGCCTCGATGGGAGGATATGTCTCGTCGGAGTCTTCCTGAGACCGAGAGCCGTGAGCAGCGTCTGACTGCCCTAAAGCTGATGTCCTGCCCTCCTGTGAATGTGTCTCCTCGATGGTTTCTGCCGATACCATGCCGCTGTCATCGGGATCGAACGATACGACAGCCAGATTCGTCAGAGAGTCTGATTTTTTGAGCTGAGCCGGATATAGGCGTCCGTCCGGCAGTATCACGCGCAGAGAGTCGGCGGAGCTGACCGCAGCGGCGGGCGTCAGTACGCATATCTCCGAGTCCTTAGCCGAGATGATGATGCCGGAGTAGATGTCCTTTTTTTCGAAATGATTGTCGAACCAGTCGGTCGCGTTCCTGACAGAGCAGACATCCACGACATAGCTGTCAGCCTTGTCCGCGACAGCCGCGATGTCCTGCCATACCTGGGCGAGATCCTCTGCCGTGCAGGAAATGTCGGAGCAGGACGCAGCATCCGTGCCGTCAGAGGATGTTCCGTCTGTCTGTACTCCTGAAGCTGATGAATCAGAGGATGTCGAGCCCTGATCTGCGGCGGATGGAGATGTGAGATCATCTGTGGCTGCATTATCCGGTTCCGAGCCGTCTGCGGCTGCACTCGGGTCGTCTGCCGTCGGGGCGCTATCGCTCGTTTCGCCTGCATTTGCATCGGACATATCGTCTGTGCCCGTCTGAGCATCTGATGCATCACCGTCCGATGAAGCGTCTGTCTCCTGTATCTGAGGCGTCAGCAGGCTCACTGCGGTCGGACGCAGCGCCACCATAGTGACCAGCGCGGCTATCCCGAAGAGCATACCGAAGCCGACGGACTTCATAGCCTTTACAAGCAGCTTTTCTATAGAAGTGCGTCTGGCGGAGACATTTTCCTGTATGAATTTTTTCTCTTCATTAGTAGGCTTCCCGTCCATAGGCACATTATACTTACATCACATGGGTTATACAAGAATGAGCGGCATCACAGATATTTCTCGATGGCCTTCTGGAACTCCTCGATGGCAGTGGTATCTCCCTCCTCGACGGCGTGGGCGATGCAGTGGGAGATATGCTCATTGATGATCTGCTTGCCCAGCCCGTTGAGCGCGGATCTGACCGCAGCGATCTGGACGAGCACCTCTGCGCAGTCGGCATCATCCTCGATCATCAGCCGGACATGCTGCAGGTGACCTACGATACGTGAGAGGCGGTTCAGCTGGCGCTTCTTGTCCGCCGGGTCGTGGACGTGCGCATGGACGGGAACGTGGGTATGCGATGTATGTG
>CAVJQN010000117.1:0-5294 GCA_963651635.1 Agathobacter sp. | reverse complement strand
CATGCGCGAGTATGACCATATCATCATCGCTGACCTTCTCGGGAACTACCATGATCCTGACTTCGCGTCCCGCCTGGATGGCGTAGGACTTGTCTACTCCGTCGAAGGAATTTGTGATCTCCTCGAGCTGCTTGAGCCTGTTGGTGTATGCCTCAAGCGTCTCTCTTCTGGCGCCCGGTCTGGCTGCGGATATCGCATCCGACGCCTGTACCAGACAGGCTATCAGCGACTCAGGCTCCACGTCTCCGTGATGCGCCTCGACAGCATTGATGATGAGCGCGCTTTCCTTGTACTTGCGGCATATATCCGCGCCGAGCTGTACGTGTGATCCCTCGACCTCGTGGTCGATTGCCTTACCTATATCGTGCAGGAGACCTGCTCTCTTGGCGAGCTTTACATCCACGCCCACCTCTGCCGCCAGAAGTCCGCACAGCTGTGCGACCTCCACGGAATGTTTGAGTGCGTTCTGCCCGTAGCTGGTTCTGTACTTCATACGTCCGAGCAGCTTGATGATCTCCGGATGAAGTCCGTGTATGCCCACCTCCAGCGCCGCCTCTTCGCCGGCAGCCTTCATGGTGGCCTCCACCTCCTTCGTAGCCTTCTCTACGGTCTCCTCTATCCTCGCCGGATGTATACGTCCGTCGACGATGAGCTTCTCGAGAGCCACTCTCGCTATCTCACGTCTGACCGGATCAAAGCCCGAGAGGACTACCGCCTCGGGTGTATCGTCGATGATGAGCTCCACGCCCGTCATCTGCTCGATAGCGCGGATATTCCTGCCCTCGCGTCCGATGATACGTCCCTTCATGTCATCATTGGGAAGCTGTACTACGGAGACTGTCGATTCCGATACATTGTCGGCTGCATATCTCTGTATAGCGGTGATGACGATCTCTCTGGCCTTCTTGTCGGCCTCCTCCTTCGCCCTCGCCTCTACTTCCTTGATGATCCGTGCCGTGTCGTGCCTTACGTCATCCTCTACCGACTGAAGCAGAAATTCCTTCGCCTGCTCCGTCGTGAGACCCGAGATCTTTTCGAGCTCGGCAAGACCCTGCGCATACAGAGATTCTACCTCCTTGCTGCGCTTGTTGATCCTGTCCTCCTTGGACTGCATGCTCTCTTCCCGCTTCTCCAGTGCGCTCGACCTCTTGTCCAGATTCTCCTCCTTATTCAGGACTCGCTGTTCATATCTCTGAACCTCGGCTCTGCGCTCCTTGATCTCACGGTCAAGCTCGTCCTTGCTCTTGAGATTCTCCTCCTGAGCCTTGAGAATGGCCTCTCGTTTCGTTGTTTCTGCGGTTTTCAGTGCTTCCTCTATGATCTCTCTTGACTTTGCCTCTGCTGAGCCTACCGTCTTCTCATAATCCTTTTTGGTATGCTCTGTCGCCATAAACCACATGAGGACTCCCACTATGACCGCCGGTATTATTACTAATGCTGCATATAATAACACGGGAGCACCTCCAATATTAAGTTTTCATAGTTCAATCTTATCTATAGTATCAAATCATCCGCATGAATGCAAGATTCTATCGTGCTCCACGAATATCCCTTACGTGCAAGTGCCGCTATGATCCGCTGTCTATCCTTGGCGGGCATATCATCACTGTAGCCCCGCTTTTTCAGCTCGGCTGAGACCTGTGAATCCTCATCTATCTCCATATCCTCCAGATATCTGTCTATGAGCTCCCGGTCTATACCCTTGCCCAGCAGGTCATATCTCAGCCTCGTCCTGCTCCTTGTGCCCGCACGACCTGCTATATAATTTCTCACATATCGCTCATCGTCTATATAGTGCTTTTCCAGACACCAGCCTATCGCGGCATCTATCGCCTCCGGCGGATACCAGCTCTCACGCAGCTTGCGGCGCAGCTCGCTCTCCGACTTGTCGCTGTCCTCGAGTATGTGAACCAGCCGCTCCCTGGCTCGGCTCGTCAGCAGGGGCAGCAGCGTATCTGTATAGAGAGCCTCGTCTATCTCAGTTCCCTCGGATATGCCGCAGCGGCGCAGCTCCCCCTTGTAAAGGAGGAGCGTCATGCCTTCATCCGTCAGCACCTTGTATCTGGTTTTCCCGTAGGGTACGAGCTCCGTTACGGTCATATCTGAAGTTACCCTCCCGTGCAGCTTCGATCGCCGCCGCTGTCTTCAGTGTCTATTCTACCCTTGCCGCATACGTATATGTGTCTGTACACGATGCCGGGACTGCGTGAGCGCAAAGCGCGGCGCAATCCGGGTATCATATATTACTCTTGGCACCTACTGCTCGGCTTTGTCAATGTTCTTCTCTGTGCTCTTTTCCGCGTTCTGTGCCGCGCTCTGTGCTGCCACCGCATCGACCGCCAGTCCGTGCTTCTCACGGATCTTGTTCTCTATCTCCGCGCATATCTCCGGGCACGTCTGGAGATACTTCTTGGCATTCTCACGTCCCTGCCCGATCTTCTCGCCGTTATATGCGTACCACGCGCCGCTCTTCTCTATGATGCCGTCGGCGGCCGCCAGATCCACTATATCTCCGTACTTCGAGATGCCCTCGCCGTAGATGATATCAAACTCCGCCTCTCTGAATGGCGGCGCGACCTTGTTCTTCACGACCTTTGCCTTGACTCTGTTGCCCACTACGGTTCCGTCGACCTTGATCGCCTCCGACTTTCTGATATCCAGTCTCACCGTGGAGTAGAACTTCAGCGCACGTCCGCCCGTGGTCACCTCGGGACTGCCGTAGATCTGTCCTATCTTCTCGCGCAGCTGGTTGATAAATATGACCGTGCAGTTGCCCTTGCTGATGGCTCCCGTCAGCATGCGCAGTGACTGACTCATCAGTCGTGCCTGCAGTCCCACATGGGAGTCGCCTATATCACCGTCGATCTCCGCCTTCGGCACGAGTGCAGCCACGGAGTCAACTACTATGATATCTATCGCGCCGGATCTCACCATGGTATCGGTGATCGCCATCGCCTGCTCGCCGTTGTCCGGCTGGGAGATGTAGAGATTGTCCACGTCCACGCCGATGCGCTCGGCATATGTCGGATCAAGCGCGTGCTCCGCGTCGATAAAGCCCGCGATACCGCCTCTTTTCTGAACCTCCGCTACCATATGGAGAGCGACCGTCGTCTTGCCCGAAGATTCCGGTCCGTAGATCTCTATGATCCTGCCCTTGGGGATACCGCCGACACCCAGCGCCAGATCAAGGCTCATCGAGCCGGTAGGAGTGGTCTCCACATTCATCGACGCCGAGTCGCCCAGCTTCATGACCGATCCCTTGCCGTAGTCCTTTTCGATCTGCGTCAGAGCCGCCTCCAGTGCCTTTTTCTTATCATCACTGCTTATCTTGCCCATTCCTGTCCTCCGTAAGAACAAATGTTCTAATCATGTACCCTATATTACTTCCTAAGCCGCCTCATGTCAAGCATATCTGCGGCATGTGCAAGCTGTGCACAGCTGCGTATATGACGATGTTCCGGATCGCTTTGCGCTTTGCACTCCCGCATCTGCGCTCCGGTCGGTGCCAGACATGTGCCGCCGGCACATAGCACCCGCAAAACATACCCTGCATTTACCATGATTCTGCACGCCGATGTACGGCTGATACCCGCCCGGGGCGTGCGCCGCATGTGATAGATGTTCCTCTGATGATAGCCAGACTAAAGTGAAATGAAATGCTGAACCTATCATAGCATATGCAGGCTCATTTGGGAGCAAATTCTTTCATCACTTTTTCAGACGCTTTTTAAGAATTTCCTCATAATTATTCATTCATTCTTCAATCTATTTCGGAGCGTACATGCTAGTATAGGGTCATCAGAAAACATTGCACAAACTCCTAATTCTTGAATGAAGATAAACCTCCGGCCTTCGAGCCGGAGTTCTTCATGTCACGGGGACGCTTTGTATTCCTGCTTGCCCGCACACTGTCTCAGCGCATTGTGCGACGGTACCCGGCATCTCACGGCTTTATCTTAAATATTCCCAGCTCGTATACATTTCTTTCCACGCACTCCATCACTACTATATCCGGGTCGATATTCGCTATGTCATCATATGTGTAGAACATATAATGCCGATAGTAGCTTTCATCGAACTGAGAGCTGATAAACATTGACATATGCGTCGCAAAGGAATCGCGGATCACATATATCCTGCGCGGGTCGGCGCCCTCCGCCGAAAGCTTCGTCAGTCCGTAGAAGTCGTCCTGCAGCATCTGCAGGTTGTGTGCCTCGGCTATACCCACGGTGACGTCGCTCTCCGCAAAGTCCAGCACATGTCCCAGCCCCAGCATCCTCGCCAGATCCCCGGCGCTGCCTGCGCTTTTCGTAATATTCAGTCCGGTGCTGCCGATCTGTGGCATTTCTATGCCGAGCTCGTCCAAAAGTGTCGATGCGCCGATATAACCTCCCAGCGAGTTCCAGTGGGTATCCGTCTTGTAGTATATATCGCAGTCCGCATCATCCTTGGCTCGCATCAGCTCATCATATGGATATACGACTCTAAGATCCGTATGCTCCCGGAGATAATTTACTATCTGGCGCACCCTGTATGTCTCCGACGGTTCACCGTATCTGTCGGGCATATACTCGCTGTATATCCTCTCCTTGTTCGGAGCTATGAATATCACAAACTCCTTGCCCATCTCAGCCAGCAGATCCCGCTGGGCGACGCAGTTGGCTGCTATCTCGCTCAGCTCGTCGTCGCTCAGCAGACACTCGCCCAGATAGTCATCTATGGGATCATTGTCCTCACCGCTCGTTGATTCATAGAAGAGCCAATGCTCCTTGCCGAGTATCACCGAATCGTTGGCGGATCTTTCAAAGATAAAGTAGTCTATGGCCGAATTGAGCGTCACCAGATAATTCCTAAACGGGATCCGGTCATTGATGTAGCTGTCACACTCATCAAAGAATGTATCGAGATTCTCAATCGGTATGGCAGGTCTCGGCGCCATGACCCGGTTCTCGTCGTTGGTCACCTCGACGAACTGCCCAAAGCCAAACCACAGAAGCCATGACAGGCATATCGTCACTATAAATGCTCCGTATATCATCCCGGGGCCTATCCTCTTTTTCATGTCGCTACCCCTCAGAACTGAAAGTATATAAACGGATTGTATGTATTATTGGTAATGGAGGCTAGGCTGAGTATCAGCATAACGATACATAAGATCGCCTCCGGGATCGAATCGCGCCATCTCTCGCGCAGCTTCTCCGGAACCAGATATCTCAAAAATCCCATACCGGCCGCAGCGACGACGAGAGTGAAAACCGTCTTGAGATCCATATACTCATACGTCGGGATAATGC